>JAADFP010000037.1 GCA_013152825.1 Caldisericota bacterium
AGTATATGAAACATTTTTACCCCGTTGCGCAGTAGAGAGAAAACTCAGGAATATGGGATTGTGTGTGGTAAGCAGGAGTGTACCAGTGCTCCAAGTATTAACTCCTGATGTGAAAGTGAAGGAGACCCGTTACCAGGAAGGGGGAAAACATTACCTCAGGGTGGACTACGAAACACCAGAAGGTAATTTTTATTCTCTCCAGGAAGACAGAGGCTATACCCGGTGGACTCTACAGCATCTTTTTAGTGGGCCGGAAGACTATGCTAAATTAATTTTCTTCTTTCAGAATCATGAGTACCGGGCAAACTATGACTACTTTGCCAGAATGGAGAAATTGCTGGGCGAGGATATTATTCTGAGGGGAAGTATAGGCCTGGAACCTTTACAGGCAATCATAGAACTGATGGGCACAGAGACTTTTTGCTTTGAGTGGATGGAGAGGAGGGATGAAGTTCTTAACCTATATGCGGCTATTTTGGAAGCTCGCAGGAGAAGTTATCCCTTGCTGAGTGAGTCTCCCTGTTTGCACTTTAACTACGGAGGCAATGTAACCGTGGAAATTGTCGGGCTTGAGGGTTTTCGCAAGTATTACCTGCCAAATTACGAGGAAGCAGCAGAATACTTGCATAAATATGGTAAACTCATTGGTTCGCATTTTGATGCCAATTGCAGGTTGATAGCTGCAGATATTGCAGAAAGTTCGCTTGATTTTATCGAGGCTTTTACCCCCGCTCCTGATACGGATTTAACCCTGAAAGAAGCAATTTCTTTCTGGAAAGGTAAGGCTTTATGGATAAATTTCCCTTCCTCGGTGCACCTGAAAAGCAAAGAGAAGATAGCCGAGGCCACAATAGACCTGCTGGAAGAGGCAGAAGGATACCCGCGTTTTTTAATCGGGATTACCGAGGATGTTCCGGAGGACAGATGGCAGGGAAATTTTCTGACCATCATGGAAACCATAGAAAAGTATTTTAAAAACTGAGGTTTATGATGAAAAAAAATAATAGTCCCCCCGCTACGAACTTGCATGTTCATACTCCTTATTCTTTTTCTTTTTTCGCCTCTATCCCCTCCCTGGTAGAAAAGGCTGCGGAAGAGAAAATAGTTGCACTCGGGATTAACGATTTCTATACCACAGAGGGTTATGATGAATTTACCGAGGAATGCTTAAGAAAAAATATTTACCCGGTATATGGCCTGGAGGTGATTGCGGTTAACCTGGAAGATAAGAAGAATGGTATTCTCTGGAACGATCCCAATAACCCGGGGAGAATTTATCTCTGTGGAAAAGGGTTGTTGTATCCGCAGGAGAGGAATGATTGGGTAGTCTCTATTATTAACCGGATAAAGGATTGCTCGCAAAAGAGAATGAAAAAAATGGTAGAAAAAGTGAGCGATTTCTTTGCCAGGAAAAGTATTAACATTCCTCTAAATTACGAGCAAATAAAAGATTCCACTCCTTCTGGCTGGGTAAGGGAGAGACACATTGCCAGGGAAATATATGCAAGCATTTCAGAAAACAAAGAAGAAAAGGCAAAATTATGTCAGCTTCTGGGAATAGAGGAGACAGCAGGGAGTATAGCGGAACAGTTGAGGGGAAAATTGCTCAAGTTTGGAGGGGTGGCTTATGTGGAGGAAGATAATGACGCTTTCTTGAGCCCGGAAGAGGCCAGACAGGTTTTTCTTAACTCGGGCGGCATCCCGGTATATCCTGTCCTATCTGACGGGGCTCCGGTTCTCACTGATAAGGAGAAGAGCCCTAACCGGTTGAGTAAAGAGCTAAAGAAGATGGGATACTGGATGGCCGAATTTATCCCCCCCCGCAATAGTTCTAAAGTATTGAAGAAATACGTAAAGGCTTTAAGAGAAGAGGAGATTGTAGTTACCTGCGGCACTGAACATAACAGTCTGAAGGGAGGACTGCTTACTCCCCTGCCCAAAGGTATGCAGTACATGGATGAGGAACTAACCGAAATTTTCTGGGAGGGTTGTTGTATTGTAGCAGCTCACCAATACCTGAGAAAAGTAGGCGAGGAAGGTTTTGTGGACCAGGAAGGCAAAAGAACCGCGAAGAGCCTATCCGAGCTAAGAGAGATAGGCGAATTTGAAATAAATTCTTTCCTGGCTGAGAAGTGAAGCTTCCTTCCGTCAGCGGCAAGAAAAGTTGCGCCTGCGGTTCTGGAGACAGTGGATGAGCCCCGGTAAGCATAATAGACTATAGACCGCAGACTTTAGACTGATAGAAGAAAGTAAGTGAGAAGCACAAAGGCACAGAGGGGGTATGGGTGGGGAGTTTCCCCTATCTACTAACTACTGTCTACTGAACAGCGAAAAGGGAGGGTTGGTTATTAGTTTTGAGCTGGTGAGAGCAGAATACCCGCCCTACCTGTCATACCCGCGTAAGCGGGTATCCAGGAAAGTAGAAATGAAAAGCAATATTATGTGTATGTGTTCATGATGTGGATTCCTGCTTGCGCAGGAATGACAAAAGGGGGGATACAGTAGAAGGAGGCACAAAGGGGATACAGATGGGGGGAGGACGGTGGACGGAGAACGAGTAACGTTTCCAACAACCCAACCGCAACCGATCAACGAGTTAGACAAAAGACCATAAACTTTAGACGGGTATAAGTTAGTTTGGTAAGGAAATTTCATCCAAATATGTCATGGGCCTATACACTGCATTGACTTGTAGGTTTTGGTAAACTATACTACAAACATGCGGAGATTTATAGTTATATGCGTAGCAATGCTTACATACTTGTCGGCTACTCTTGCATTTGCAGAAACACAAAACAGGAAGTCAGTGGGATTGCTCCTGGGAGACCCCATTGCTATTTCGCTGAAAATTCCCGTACAGGGGAAAACATTTGTAGATTTACGGGCCGGGATATGGACCTGGCATTTCTGGCAGGAGCAGAGCTACAACACTCCCTACCTTTCGATTGATTATACCTGGAATTTTCCGGATTTCTATGCAGGGATAGGAATAGCCTTTTTCTTTGCTGATAATCCAAAGGATGAAAGGAATTATCCTGCCTGTGCAGCAATAAGGTTTCCTCTGGGGCGTGAACTCTATAGCCAGGAAAACTTTTCTGTACTTTTTGAGCTTGCTCCAATTTACCAGGTTGCCCCAGCTTACAATTTTAAACCATACATATTTGAACTTAACGGAGGATTGATGCTCAGGCATCCTTTCTAAAAAGAAAGCAATAATTATGAATAAAAAAACGAAAAAGGTTGTATCTCAAGAATTGGTTTCGCTTTCCCGCGCCCTGGGTTCTGATCCCGCTCTTATATTGGCAGGTGGGGGGAATACTTCTTACAAGGATGAGAAGATTATCCAGGTTAAAGCAAGCGGGTTTGAACTGGGAAAAATTACCGAGGAAGGTTTTGTCCTGCTGGACAGAGAAAAATTAGAGCTTATACGCAGTAAAAAGTATCCCGAAGACCCGGAATTAAGGGAGAAAGAGGTAAAAAAAGACTTGCTTGCCGCGAGAATTGAGCCGGAGCGGGAACAGATGCCTTCCGTGGAGACCCATTTCCATGCACTTATCGATTATCCCTGGGTAGTACATATCCATCCCTGGGCAGTAAACGCTCTGACCTGCAGTAAGCAAGGTAAATCTATTTATTTATCGGGAAATTATCGGGGAAGATGCCCTGTGGATAGACTTCTGTCCTCCGGGGTATACCTTATCCAGGATAATAGAAAGCGAGATTAAGAAATTTGCCAGGATTCATAAAAAACAGCCTCGAGTTATTCTCCTGGAAAATCACGGCGTGATTGTGGGAGGGGAAAGTGTAAAAGAAGTAAAAAACAGGATAAAAGAGGTAGTAGATAAGGTTACCTCGCGCCTTAGCTTGCCAGAAGAAAAAGAAAAGGAGCCCCCGGTTGAACTAGAAGAGGTCTCCCTGTGGATTCGAAAGGCGCTGGGTGAAAAAAGAAGAAGGATAATCTTTTCTCTGAGATACGGAAGAATACCAGGAGAAATTGTTAAAGGCGCCTTTACTCCTGATCAGATTGTTTACTGCGGTCCAGAGCCAATCTGGATGGAGGGAGATAATATAGCCCCGGAGAAACTGGTTTCTGAAATTAGACACTACCTGGGAAACAGGGAATACGAGCCCAAAATCGTAGCAATTAACGGAGTGGGAATATTTGGCATTGGGGAAAGCTGGGAAACGGCAAAAAATGCGGCCTTGATCTTCCAGAATGTAGTAAAAATTTACCAGGCATCTTTCTCCTTCGGAGGGCCGAAATTCCTGCACAGGAAATACATAGAATTTATTGATAACGGGGAAATGGAGAGGTACAGGAAACGGATAACAGAGGAGAAGAGAGGGAAAATAGCAGGCAGGGTAGCCATAGTCACAGGAGGGGCACAGGGAGTGGGCAGGGGAATTGCAGAAGGGCTGCTCAAAGAAGGGGCACACGTGGTCATCGCAGATATAAACTATGAGACGGCAGAAAAGGTAGCCAGGAAATTTGAGGAAAGTTTTGGCGAGGGCAGAGCAGTTCCTTACCAGGTAGATGTTACCAGGGAAGACGAGGTGCAGGATATGGTTGCCTTTACGGTAAAAAGGTTTGGAGGGATAGATATTCTCATAAGCAATGCGGGTATCCTTATTGCGGATAATATTTTGAGTTTCCCCTACGATAAATTCAGGAAAGTGATAGAAGTTAACTTTTACGGTTATTTCCTCTGTGCGCAAAAGGTTGCCCGGGTTATGGTGAAACAGGGATACGGAGACATAATCCAGATTAATTCCAAGTCGGGCAAAAAGGGGAGCAAGGCAAACTCTGCCTATGCCTCCTCCAAATTTGCCGGGATTGGTTTTACCCAGAGTATAGCCATGGACCTGGCTGCGCATAATATTTTCGTAAATGCCATCTGCCCCGGCAATTTTCTGGATCTGGAACTGTGGCAGCGGGAAGGAGGATTGCTTGACCAGTACCTTAAAGCCGGCAAGGTCCCCGGGGCAAAAACGAGGAAAGATGTGGAAAATTACTATAAGAATCTCACCCTTCTCAAGAGAGCTTCCACGATTGAGGATGTTATGCACACGATTTTTTACATCCTTAAGCAAAGAGGAGAAACCGGACAGGCTTACAATGTAAGCCAGGGACAGGAGATGAGATAAGATGGGCAAATATCTTTGTGTAGATCTGGGAGCTACAAGCGGGAGAGTAATGGAGGTGGAGTTTAAAGATGCGAAGATTTCCTTAAAAGAGCTGGGAAGATTTCCCACGGAAGGAACTAAATTACCCTTTGATAACGGATTCAAGCTTGTCTGGGATATCCCCAGTTTCTGGAAAGATATACAAAATATCCTTTCCCGGGTCAAAGAAGCCTCCTCCATTGCTGTGGACGGATGGGGGGTAGATTTCGCCCTGCTGGACAGAAAAGGCAGGTTGATGAAATTACCCTCCCATTACCGGGATATTGAACACATGGATAAGGCAGAAGAAGTAATAAATGAACTGGGCAGGGAGAAAATTTTCCTGGAGACAGGTATCCAGATAATGCCCATAAACACCCTCTACCAGGTATATGCCCTCTGGAAAAATTCTCCCTATATCCTGGAAAATTCTTCTGCTTTGCTGATGATCCCCGACCTTTTTACTTATTTCCTTTCCGGCCAAAAAATATGCGAGTATACCAATGCTACTACCACCCAGATGTACAGAGTGGCTAAAGACGAGTGGGCAAAAGAGCTGTTGCAGTCTCTTTCTCTTCCTGCCCACTTCCTCTTACCTGTAACCAGGCCGGGAGAAGCGATTGGCAAAGTAAGAAAATCGCTGAACATTCTGAAAAATACCCGGGTAGTGGCCACTGGCTCCCATGACACTGCTTCGGCGATAGTAGGCACTCCCATGACAGAAGATTCTATTTATATAAGCTCTGGCACCTGGTCCCTGGTGGGAATTGAAATTGACCAGCCATTAATAAACGCCGAGACCTTACAGAATAACTTTACCAATGAAGGAGGCGTAGGGAAGGTAACTTTCCTCAAAAATATCACAGGTATGTGGATTTTTGAAGAATGCAGAAGAGAATGGAATAAGAGCCTGCAGGAACTTCTCCAGGTGAGAGATATAAAATCATCCGCGGTTATAGACGTGGACGAGGCAAGATTCCAGACCCCGGGCAATATGCCGGGAAAAATAGTGAGCTACCTGAAAGAAACAGGGCAGAAAGTGCCTGAGAGCATCCTGGAAACGGTAAGAATACTGTTTGAGAGTCTTGCGCTGAAATATAGGTGGGTAATAGAAAAAATTGAGAAATTAACCGGTAAAAAGTACTCTCGCATACATATTGTGGGTGGGGGAGCAAAGAATGAATTTCTGAATCAGCTTGTCGCGGATGTTACGGGAAAAACAGTCTATGCCGGTCCCTACGAAGCTACTACCATAGGAAGCAGTATTGTCCAGATGCTTTCCCTGGGAGAGATTTCCAGTATCGAAGAGGGAAGAGAAATTATAAGAAATTCGTTTGAACTGAAACTCTATCAACCTGGTGAGAATATCTTTGCAGAGAAATATGACCTGTTTAAAAAACTTTTAAAGGAATAGGAGGAGAAAAAATGGGTAAAGCAATAAAACTGGGAGCGGAAAACATTTCAAAGGTTAAAAATCCTGTAATCGGAGTTTTTTCTCCTTGCGATCCCCGCATAGACGAACCTTCCCGGAAGCGTGTGGCCAATATTATCCAGATGGCAGCGGATATAATAGCAGAGAGGGTAAAGCTAGCGGATGGAACTCCGGTCAGGGTAGTTTACAGCACACTGCTCATTGACGGAGAAAAGCAGGCAGACATCGTGGCCAGGCAGTTTGAAGCGGCAGGAGTCAATATCCTGGTGGGAGTGCCGGACACCTGGGCATTTCCCCAACCCAGCCTTATTTCCTTCATACAGCAGTTCCCCAAAGACACTCCTCTCAACCTCACCTGCGGGAATAGCGGGCCCAAACCGGGAGTAGTCTATACCCATGCTTCAAGCGGTGCAATATCCCAGTATGGAAAACTTATTCATATTAACGTAGGGACCTGGCCTGATACAGGTATGAATCCCCGGATGACAGAAAATACAGCCAGATCTCTTGTTGACTGGTGCTATGCAGCCCTTACCTTCCAGGCATTAAAAGGGAGAAGAGTGGTAATATTCGGGCACGATTCCATGGGCATGGAAACCGCCCTTGCCCACGTAATCCCCACCCGGAACATATTCGGGATAGAGATTACCCGGCTGGACATGAAATTACTTGCGGACATGCTTCAGAAAAAAGCCTACGACGGGAAGGAATTAAAAGAACTAAGAAATTGGCTGGATAAGTTGGCGGGGGAAAGAATCGAATTGAGAAACGAAGATGATGAAGAGAGGCTGAAGAAATCATTAGCCATGTACCTTATTGTAAGGGATGTAATGGAAGATCTGAACGCAGTAGGTGGAGGATTTATGAGCCAGCTGGAGTGGGGCTCCGATCCAAAAGGCATTCCACTTCCCGTAGCTGACATAATGGAATCTCTCTTCAATTCTACCTTTGACCATAGGGGCAAGAAGCCGCCTCTCCCCTATGCTACCGAAGCAGACGTGCAGGGACTGCTAACCATGCTCTTCTTCACCTACCTTACCGGGGGTAACCCGCCCCTCTTCATGGATTTCAGGAAAGTGTGGGAACCGTGGGAAATTAAAGAACTGGCGCAAAAGATAGGGGTAAAACTTTCCGGAGATAGCCTATGGGAAAGCAGGGGCTTTGTGGATGGAGATAATTCGGGAAGTGCCTCCTTTGACTGGGCAGGTAAACCGGGAGATTCCGTAGAAGAAATCATGTCCAGGGTGGCCTTCCCTCTGGCTGACGAGGGATACTTTCCGGGACTGGGCAACTCTGTCACCTTCATCTCGCCGGGTGGGATAGAAGGGATAGCAGGAAGGCTCGCTTACAGCAGTATAAACAACATATTCTCTCTTATCTGGGACGAAGCACAGACCGTTGACCTGCCGGATAAACTGGCCGAAGCCGTATGCAAAACTTCCACCTATACCTGGCCCCACACCTTTGTAGTTCCCAGGTATGCCACCATGGGCGAATACAAGCAGTATGCACCGGCGAATCACTTTCACATGACCTGGAATCTTCCGCCCGCACGTTTAGAGTACTGGATGGACATGGCAAACGTTCTCTCTGTTACCCCCTGGCAGAACCGGCCTCAATACATAGAGGGAGTGGATAGGCCCATTCCTTTGCTCTACCTGATAAATGGCGGAGAGGTAGCCACGAAGATTTCCCTGGCAAAGAAGGCATAAGGCGAAATTTCACTCTCCCCGGGATTCTTCCCTGCATTAGTAGGAAGTTTCTCCGGGTAAGAAGGGCTGTGGTAAATTGTGGATATGAAAAACAGGCTCAGGACCATCCTGAAAAAGCTAAAACACGAAGCCACCACGCGCAGGAGTCCCCTGGAGATAGCTTCCGGGATAGGCATTGGGTTTTTTATAGGTATCTTGCCCATCCAGGGAATTAAAACCCCGGTTACCCTATTTATTGCAGGCATATGCAAAAAGGTAAACGTGGTATCCATTTTTTCCACCAGCAGTATAATCTCTCTCCCTCCCCTGGTCCCTTTTGTTTATTTCCTTGACCACTGGGTGGGAAGTAAAATTATGGGGAAATCCCTTACCCTTACCCTGCAGAGCTTCAAGAATTTTCACTACAAAGCAATAAAGGATATACTCTTCTCGTTGTTCCTGGGAGGAGTTACCCTGGGGATTGCCCTGGGAGTTTTCTCGTTTTTACTATCTTTTCTTATCCTGAAATTTATCAAGAAACAAAAGGCAATAACGCCTAAATCGTGAAAAGTCCCAGGCTGTGCCTGCCTATCTTCTCCCCTGACACCAGACAATCAGGTTACCAGTAAACTACTTACCAGTTACTGTTCACTATTTACTCTTTACTGCAACTCTGCCTGTATTTTCTTTGCTCTTTTCCTGGCTGATTCTCGCTTTGCTGCGTTTAACTCCATCTTGCGCAGGCGAATGTTACTCGGTGTAATTTCTACCAGTTCATCCTCTGCAATAAATTCTATTGACTGGTCAAGGGAAAGGATACGCGGCGGACGCAGGGTCACAGTAACATCTGCGGTTGAACTGCGCATGTTGGTGAGCTTTTTTTCGCGGGTGATGTTAACTGTCAAATCTCCCGTACGGTTGCGCTCACCGATAATCATACCTGCATAGACTTCGGTGCCTACCTTTACAAACAGCTCACCCCGATCAGCCATTCCCAGGCTGGCATAAGTGGTCACTTTCCCTGGCCGGTCCGCTACCAGTGCGCCACTAATCCGCTGCGGAATCGGGCCAAACCATTCAGCATAACTGTCAAAAAGCGTATTCATAATACCGGCACCCTTTGTATCCGTCATAAACTGACTGCGGAATCCAATCAAGCCCCGGGAGGGAATAAGAAATTCCATGGTAACCCTGCCGTGACCATGATTTTGCATGTTGGTCATCTTTCCCTTCCGCCGGGAAAGTTTCTCAGTAACAACTCCTATCATCCCCTCCGGGAAATCCAGGAATACGTGTTCCATTGGTTCCATGACTTTACCGTTTTCTTCCCTGGTAATTACCCGCGGTCTTGAAACCATAAATTCATAGCCTTCACGCCGCATGGTCTCGATGAGCACTGCCATCTGCAGCTCGCCGCGGCCGCACACCTCGAATGCATCGGTACGCTCAGTTTCTTTTACCTGCAGAGAAACATTACCCAGGATTTCCTTCTCCAGCCTTCCCTTCAAATGCCTGGAAGTTAGATACTTTCCTTCCTTGCCAGCAAAAGGGCTATTATTCACGTAGAATATCATGGATATGGTCGGCTCATCCACCTTGATACGTGGAAGGGGCAACGGATTATCCTCGGAAGAAATTGTATCTCCTATCTTAACGTTTTCCACACCTGATACTGCGATAATATCGCCGGATTCCAGTCTCTCTACCTGTTTTTTGTGTAATCCGTAAAAGGTATAGCAGGCAGAAAACTTGATGCCGCGTGTGATAGAATCTTTCCCGCACAGGCTATAGGTCTTGTTTATCTCCAGCACACCGTTATTTAATCTGCCAATAGCCACCTGCCCTACGTATGAATCGTAGTCAAGGTTGGTCACCAGGAATTGCGGTACATACTCATCGTTTGCCACGGGTCCCGGTATTTTTGCCAGAATTGTTTCAAACAAGGGCTTAAGATTAGTGGAGCCGTCACCTATCTCTCTATGGGCTACCCCTGCTTTTGCATTCGTATATAAAATCGGAAACTCTATTTGCTCATCAGTGGCATCAAGGTCAATAAACAGGTCATAAACTTCGTTTACCACAGCCTCTATCCGTGCATCGCTTCTATCTATCTTGTTGATTATCAGGATAACCGGTAGTTTTTTTGCCAATGCTTTCTTTACCACGAAACGAGTCTGGGGTAACGGGCCCTCGCTGGCATCCACGAGCAGCAGCACTCCATCCACCAGGTTTAAGCTGCGTTCTACTTCACCGCCGAAATCCGCATGCCCTGGCGTATCCACAATGTTGATTTTCACATCTTTGTACCATACTGCAGTATTCTTTGCTACAATGGTGATGCCGCGCTCGCGTTCCAGGTCCATGGAATCCATAACCCGATCTGCCACTTCCTGGTTTTCCCGGAAGGTGCCGCTTTGTTTCAGCATTCCGTCCAGGAGTGTAGTTTTCCCATGGTCTACATGGGCAATGATAGCTACGTTTCGGAAATTTTCTTTTCTCATTACACTTTTTTCAATAATAACCAGAACTCCTTTCTATTATTCGACTATAAGTAAGCAACATTCTACCAGAAAAAAAGGAAATGCGTGGATAAACGAATGAGAATAAAAGCATTTTTAGACCCCTGCTATACACCAGGATAAACATGTAGCCTGCTCTACCTCCCGGACTCTCCCTCTGGCACCAGCTGCCAGACAGGCAACCCAAATCACAAATTCAAAGCTTTCGCCTGGTCCCGATGGTTATCGGGACAGGGATCCTCCACTGTCACTGCGGAGTTTCTTGACCTTTATCCCTTCAGGAAGAGATTTAAGGCATTCTTTCACATAACCTTAGAATCAATGGCTCTATAAATTCATCTGCCCAATATCCCCGGTTTGAACCCCGGCAAGGAAGAATTCTCCTTAACCATTCCCGCTTTATTTACTATCCTTCTTAAACATTCTCCTGCCACTGCCAGCCCACTGTGAGAACTTATAGCCTCTTTACCTGTCTTTAATTGGATTTTGGGAAGATTTTGCTGTATTATTTCTCATCTCTTTTTCACAGAGAATGTTCTTCTTTTTGCCTTCACTTCCTCGGTAAAGGCTTTTTCCCCGCTTAAGACTTCAGGAGAGTTTAAGGCTTTCTAATACGATTTTTGGGGGAGGGTTGTAGAG
>JAADFP010000038.1 GCA_013152825.1 Caldisericota bacterium
CCCTGAATCTGGGCTGGGAACTCTTGACCATGCTGCCCACTTCCGAACTCCGCAGAATAAGGCCGGAATTTGTGAAGAAATATCTCCCTGCAGTCAACCGGTAATCGGCTACGGTTGCCCCCCTCGACACATGTCGGGAGGACAAACCCTAAACAACCAGCTCTAAGCCTCCGAAGGAGTCCGATACTCAGACTCTTCGGAGTCATCGGACCTAAACCCAAAATCTAAATGCTAAAACCCCAACCCTGAACCACGTAGGGTTCAGGGTAAAACTTCCTCCCAAGAAACCAGGATTACCCATTCACTGCTCACTACCCCACTGTCTAAAGTCTTAGGTCTATTGTCTAAAGTCTATAATTGACACAGCATCTGTTTTTAGGCTATAACTTAGAGGATTAGAATAAGGTTAATAAAAAAGAAAGGAGAGAAAGATGATTCAGCCGGCTAAAGTAAAACGTTTAGCAGATATAGTGGATTATCAAGAAGGAGCTATCGTCAGTGCAACTTTGATAGAAAAAGAAGTGGGAAGTGTGACTGTATTCGCATTTGACCAGGGACAGGGGCTCAGTGAACATACAGCCCCGTTTGATGCCATGGTGTACATCATGGATGGAAAGGCAGAAATCAGGATTTCCGGACAGCCAAACCTCCTGGAAAAAGGAGACATGATTATCATGCCTGCCAACGAACCTCATGCCCTGAAAGCAACAGAAAAATTTAAGATGCTGTTGATTATGATTAAATCACGCTAAAGCGGAAACTCTCTTGCTTCTTCTTTCCCTGGCAAAAAAAACCCGCCCCCATTTTTAGGAAGCGGGAAAATCTGAGAGTTTATTCTTTAGCCCGCAGGGGCATAATAACATCTTTTAGGTGAGATAATCTTGCCTGTCTTTTTAAGTTCCTTTATAATTTGTGAGACTTCTGAGGAAGGCAATCCGGTTAATTTGGCAATATCCCCGGGTCTTAAAGGTTTTCCTTCCTTTTTCATAGCCTCCAGAACCAGTCCCTCTTTGTTTCCCATTTTTACCCCTCCTTCTTTACAGCTAACCACTTAATAATTTAGAATCTTACTGCTTACTACACTTTTTCAAAGGCATCCTTTCCCGCTCCGCATTCAGGGCAAATCCAGTCATCGGGTAATTTCTCAAAAGGGGTGCCAGGTTCAATGCCTGCCTCAGAATCGCCTATCTCAGGATCGTAAATATATCCACACACCGTACACACATACTTATCCATGTTACTCCTCCTTTTTACGTTTTTTAAAATCCATCAATTCTTTCCAGCGTTCTTCCCCTATACATTGTCGGGCATACTTGCACCAGTCAATACAGGAAGGAAGTTCCTCCCGGTACACATACTTCTTGCACTTTGGACATTTAACCCTGACCTCGTCGGAAAAGATTTCCACCTCGTAACCACAGTTGGGGCATTTATGCACTCCTACCCTGAGGAATCTTGTATCTGTACCGGGACACTTCATTTTACCTTGCCATCAATGCTGATGGTTATTTCTTCAAAAGGGATATCTTTGCCGGATCTTTTTAAGGCCTCTTTTACTCCATAAACCAGGCCAAAACAACAGGGTACTTCCATGTGCAGGACAGTTACACGCTGCGGCGAGGCGAGGCTGAAAACCTGAGTGAACTTTTCAATGTAGGCTTCCAAGTCGTCAAGCTTGGGACAGCCTATTAGCACTGCCTTCCCCTTTAGAAAATCGCGGTGAAAATCGGCATAAGCAAAGGGCACGCAATCTGCACAAATAAGGATATGGGCATTCTTGAAATAGGGTGCGTGAGGCGAAATTAGGGTAATCTGCACTGGCCATTGTCTGAGCTGGGAAGGCGTCTTTTCTCTTTTCTCCTCAGTTGTCTCTTCCTTGTTTTCCCAGGATATTTCCCTTGCTCCCGGGCACCCCCCCATCACTTTATGCTGGTGGAATTGCGGCAGTTCCCGGGCATGTTCTTTTAAATGGCGCAGATGCTCTTCCAACCGTTCTGGAGCGTTCTTTTTTATCCACTCAATAGTCTCTTCTTCGTTATAAGGATCGGCATCCCGCTCTTCAATAGTGATAGCATCCCGGGGACACTTACCCAGGCATGCACCCAGTCCATCGCAGTATATCTCTTTCACCAGCTTTGCTTTCTTTCCTTTCGGTGTATCCACAATCTGCAAAGCAGCCTCTGGACAGCCCGGGATGCACAGCCCGCATCCATCGCATTTATCTTCGTCAATCTTTATTATTTTCCTTTTCACTTTTTACACACCTCCTCACCCAAGAATGTTTTTTATATCTTCCTGTGGGTCACCGATGATTTTCATGTCATACTGTTCCACAAGGACATTGAGGATATCCTGGTTTACCCAGGCAGGAACTATAGGGCCCAGATATATTCCCTTTATTCCCAGTGAAAGGAGACTCCAGAGTATGGAGACTGCTTTCTGCTCCATCCACATGAGCACCAGGGTAAGAGGCAGGTCGTTTACCTCCACGCCAAAAAGTTCAGAAAGCGCAACGGCTATATCCACTGCTACAATGGCATCGTTGCATTGACCTAAGTCAATTAACCTGGGAATACCTTCTATATCCCCCATGTCCAGGTCATTTATCCTGAATTTTCCACAGGCCAGGGTCAAAACGACAGTATCCCTGGGAAGTAGCTTCACGAACTCACGGTAATACTCGTCCTTCCGGGTAGGAGCATCACATCCACCCACCAGGAGAAAATGCTTAATTTTTCCTGCTTCTACCAGGCTCTTAATCTTACCCGCCAGAGAAAGAACCACGGATTTTGAGAATCCCGTGGTAAGCACCACATCTCCTTCCTTTTCTTCCAGGTCTGGCAACGACTTAGCTTTTTCTATCAATGCAGAGAAATCGTATCCTTCAATATGTTTTACTTCCGGAAGCCTGGCCGAACCTGTGGTAAATATCCTGTCTTTGTACTCCTCTTTAGGAATGAGCACACAGTTAGAGGTAGCCAGGATAGCCACAGGATACTCTGAGAATAACTTCTTCTGATCATACCAGGCACGCCCCAGGTTGCCTACAAGATGCTTGTATTTCTTGAGGCCTGGATACCCGTGCGCCGGCAGCATCTCGGAATGGGTATAAACGTTGATGCCAGTCCCCTCTGTCTGTTTAAGCAATTCTTCCAGTGCCTTCAGTCCATGTCCCGTGACCAGGATTCCCTTGCCCTTGCGGGTTCCTGTCTGCACTTCGGTGGGTTCGGGCTCACCGTAAGCCTTGATATGGGCATCCTTGAGCAGCTTCATCACCTTGAGATTTATCTTCCCTGATTCCAGGGCTAATTTCACAAAGCTTTCTGCATCAAAGTTAACATTAGTCAGCGTGGAATAAATTCCCTCACTAAAGAATGCGTCCACCTCTGGGTCAGTAGCTCCGAGCTCCCGGGCATGGTAAGCATAGGCAGAAATACCTTTAATAGAAAAGATAAGGTTATCCTGCAGCCTGGCTACGACGGGTTGCTTTCCACACACTCCCAGGTGGGTACAACCATCTCCTTTTACGGTCTGTGAACACTGATAACAAAACATTTCCAACCTTTCCATTTCTTAACCCTCCTTCTTTTTTTTAGGGGTAAAACCTGAACAATCTACATTTACCTCGGAATTTGAAAAAGACATATTAGTCAACCTGCAGTAGTAAGGCTTGGTGGAGTCGGGTCGGGTATCCACGACAAAATTGGCACAGGTAAAACATAACCTGGCTACACTTATTACTCCAGACTCGTAGAGATTCTTTATGAGTTCCAGAAGAAACTTTAAAGTTGCTTCTTTTCCCTGCAAAGGAAACTTTTCTATGTGCTTTTTCAACACACCTGACCAATTGGCTATTTTTTTTACCGCTTCTTTGCCGGCAAGCGTGAGTTTAAGGGTAAAAACTCTCCCGTCCTTCTTTGACTGCTCCCGCAAAAGCAATCCTTTCTCCTCCAGAGAATTTACAGCCTCGCTTACCGTGGCCGGAGTCAGGCCAAATTCCTCTGCCAGTTTACTTATCGTGGGAGATTCTTCTTTATACCTGGAGATGTAGAGAAGAAACTGAATCTGAATAGGGCTCAAGTTCTCTCTCTTTGAAACATCCCAGAGAAGAATACGGTTTACCTGGGTCAATTTCTCCAGGGCGGATACTAACTTTTCCTCTATTTCCATTTTAAGTTTCCCTAAATTATTTAGGACTCCTAACTAATTCTAAACTAAAATCTCCTGCCTGTCAAGAGAATTAACCTAAATTTATCCGGATTTTTCCGCTTAACCCAAAAATTTCACATAAAATATATTGATTTTTTCAAAAAAAGCATTATAATAACGG
This sequence comes from Caldisericota bacterium, assembly GCA_013152825.1. GTDB lineage: Bacteria > CAIJMQ01 > CAIJMQ01 > JAADFP01 > JAADFP01 > JAADFP01. Next base: position 4,331 of record JAADFP010000038.1, read on the forward strand.
GAAAATGAGTAAGCTACTGTTTGCCAGGGAACCCAGCCGGGAAGAGAAAAAGGTCCTAAAGAGAATCCTAAAAGAAGGGGAGAATCATCTGCGAAAAAGAGCCCGCATTATTCTTCTCTCCAGCGAACATAAATACAAGATACCGGAAATCTCCCGTATAGTAGACCTCCATCCCATCAATTTAAGGAAATGGATACACAGATTCAATCGGAAAGGCCTGGGGTCCATTTTAGAGGCTCCCAGGGTAGGATTGAAGAAGAGATTTGACGAAAGTTTTAAAATTAAATTAATTGGCATCGTAAAACAGCCACCCCGGAAACTGGGGGTTTTTGCTACCCATTGGACACTCCATAGCCTCAAAGATTACCTGGAAAAAAAGGGAATTGTGCTCGGAATAAGCCATGAAACCATACGCCGCATTCTCAAGGAAGCAAATTTGAGTCTAAAAGACCTGCGCAAAAAAGGTAATTTAGATCCTGAGTACTAAAGGAGGTGAGAAAATGGGTTTATGGAATCTTAATGGGTTTCCTTTTGATCCGATAAAGCTTTCCTCCCATCTCAAATCTAACAGCTTATTTACTCTGCTAAATTCTGACTTTATAAGGAAAAAAGTAGGGGATTTCTTGAAGAAGGAGAGCAATGGTAAGACCAGGCTGGAAAACCTGGTGGAAAAATACAGCAAGGATGATCGTCCTCTCCTGGAAAGAGTTTTTAGGGATCCGGAAACCGTAGTTCCCTACATAATCTTTGACCATTTAAGAAAGCTCTTCAACCTGGAAAAGAAAAATTTTCCGGCCGCGATAGAAAACCCCAGAATCAAAAGGGCCGTTCTCAATGTGACAAAGACCATAGAGAAATACGGAGTAAACCTGCCCATGGTCTTTGCCGAACCTTTGATGCTGGTCTGGAATACCACGGCAAAATGCAACCTGAGATGTAAACATTGCTATGAAGATGCTGGGGTGCTTTCCAGAGGGCTGCCTAATGAACTTACTAAGGAAGAGAAAGTAAAAGTTATGGAAGAAATATGCAAATTGAATATACCAACTTTTGCTTTTGCCGGAGGAGAGCCCTTGATGGATCCCATGTTCTGGGAGCTGGCCAGGATAGGAAAAGAAAATGGACTCTACATGTCTATAAATACAAACGGAACCTTGATTACGGAAGAAGTCGCCTGGAGATTAAAGGAAATAGGTTTTGCTTACTACGGGGTAAGCCTGGATGGAGCCAGCCCGGAAGTGCACGATGCTTTCCGGGGAATGAAAGGTTCTTTTGAAAGGGCTATCAGGGGAATCAAAAACCTGGTGAAGGCAGGAGAGGGGGATAAAACCTGCATATCTTTTACCGTGGCCAGAGAAAATGCCATCCTGCAGGATGAAATACCCAAAATGCTCAAGCTGAGAGACGAGCTGGGGATAAGAAAAATCGTTTGCTACAACTACATTCCCTGCGGAAGAGCAGATATGAGGAATGATCTGACCTGCGAGGAAAGAGAAAGACTCTTTGAGATATTTTACCGGGATCTTCAGAACGGGAAGGAGACCCTTTTATCCACTGCGCCTCAATTCGGCAGATATTGCAGGCAGATGTATGAAAGGGGAGAAGGAAGGTTCACTGTGTTGGGACACTTTTCCTCTGGGAATAACGAGAAACTGGAAAGCCTGGTAGAACTAATTGGTGGGTGTGGTGCAGGGAGAGCTTACCTTTCGCTGCAACCTGATGGCTCAATAACGCCCTGCGTGTTTATGCCCAATCTCGTAATAGGCAATATCAAGAAGGGGGGAGAGATAAAAGGAGAGCATATCATTGAAGTCTGGGATACCTCCCCGATTATGGCAAAGATAAGAAACAGGAGGAAACATCTGGATAAATGCGGCTGCCGGGGTAAGTACTTTAGCGTATGCGGTGGCTGTGTGGCCAGGGCATATGCCTACTTTGGGGACCTGGAGGCACCTGATCCAGGGTGCATTTTAAACAGGGGGATACTGGAAAAATTTTCCGGGGAGGAATTTCACCAGGTAGCCTAGGGTTTTTAACTGCTAAGTTTATATACGGGATGCTACTTCCGCTTTCCGGCATTGTAAATAAGCCCACCCCTCCGGGTATAATCTTTCAATACTGAAATGGCCTCCTGGCGAAGAACATCCCGTACTACCTTGATTTTTCTCTCCTGCAATGCCTTCCACCAGTCCGAAGGCTTGGGCCCCTCGTCAAAACCAATACTTTGCGCATCTACACTCCGTGCACCGCAGACCACACAGGAAATACCTGACCAAGGAATGGCTCCAAAGCACATGGCACACGGCTCTGTTGAGGTAACCAGCTCATAGTAGCTTTTGCCACCTGCTCCTATGTCATACCGGCCCAGCCTCTTCTGTGCCAGGATTATCGCCACTATCTCAGCATGCAAAATAGAGCAGTTACTTGAAGTAACGAGGTTGACCCCTGGAGCAATGAGCGTTCCGTGCTCATCGAATATGCCCGCAGCAAATGGCCCGCCCAATGATTCCTGCACGTTCCTCTGCGCCATATCCACCACGAAGCGCATGCGTTCCTTTACAGTAGTAAATCTATCTCCTCTTTCACATAAGAAATCTTCCATCCAGCCCGGAAGACTGAATTTAAACTCTAACAATTTCATAAGCACTAAATTTCTCCATGAAAGTTATAGCTTAAAAACAGATGATGTGTCAAATATAGACTTTAGACAATAGACATTAGACTATAGACTTAGTAGCGAGTAGATAGTAGTGAGTAGTGAGGGGAGATACAGGATGCAGGATACAGGAAAACCAACTCTCCCTGTTCCCGATAAACATCGGGGCGAAAGCGGGTATATGTGTATGTGGGGATGATATAGATTCCTGCTTGCGCAGGAATGACAAAGGGAGGGAATAGGTGGGGAAGGACGGTGGACGAACTACGTATGACGTTTCTCCCGACATATGTCGGGACGCAACCTCAACCGATTTACGAGTTAGACCATAGACTTTAGTAGCGAGTAGATAGTAGCGAGTAGCGAGGAAAGAGTTAGTAAGCAGTAAAGAGTAAACGGTGAGCAGTGAGTAGCAAATGGGTAATCCTGGTTTCTTAGTATCCTGGTAGTCCTGGTACCCTGGGAGGAAGTTTTACCCTGAACCCCACGTGGTTCAGGGTTGGGGCTTGAACATTTAGTATTTTGGGTTTAGGGTTTACCCCGACGCCTGCC
>JAADFP010000039.1 GCA_013152825.1 Caldisericota bacterium
CTCTACCTGTATTTTATGGGAGAAAGATATAAAGATAATAGGGTGGAAGCCGGGCTTTACAGCTTGAGAACAGCGAAAATCGACTCGTTCCCGAAAAAGAAGGATATCCCTCACCAGGAAGAGATTATGAGTATATGCATGGAGGCTTTGCATTTCATAATGAAGGAAATTTTGCATCCCGCAGTGAATTTCACCGCGGATGACGAAGATGCACGCTATTGCAAATACTGCCCGTTTTTCTATCTGTGCAGGTAGTTTCTGGTAAAATATGTAAACCTGCAAAATTTATGAAGGCAAGGAAAACGAGGGAGAGAATAAATGTTAAGAAAATTCCTGAGAGTCAAGATTAAAGGGGCTGTGGTAACGGAGGCTAAGTTGTATTACGAAGGAAGCATTACCCTGGACAAGGAGATTATTGAGAAATCAGGCCTCCTGCCGGGCGAGGAAGTGCTGGTGCTGAATCTAAACAATGGAGCCAGATTTGTCACCTATGTCATTGAAGGGGAAAAGAATTCCGGCGTGGTCTGTCTGAATGGTCCTGCAGCTCGCCTGGGATACCCGGGAGATGAACTGATTATTCTTTCCTTTGCCTATCTCAACCAGGATGAAATAGCCTCGCATTCTCCCCGTCTTCTGGTGCTGGATAAAAATAATAGAGTGGTAGAGGTGAAATGAAGGTATTTACTACGCTGGGAAGGGAAAAGAAGGAATTTGTCCCGCAGGAAGCGGGCAAGGTCAAAATGTATGTTTGCGGAGTTACCCTTTACGACGAATGCCACCTGGGACACGGAAGAGCCTACGTAGCCTTTGATGTAATGCGAAGATTCCTGGAATCCCGGGGTTACAAAGTAATTTACGTGCAGAATTTTACTGATATTGATGACAAGATAATCAAAAAAAGCCAGGAAGAAGCAAAAGAAGAAAAAGAAATCCCGGGTAAAATAAAGGAAATTGTAGCCAGGTACAAGGAGGCTTATTTTAGGGTAATGGACCAGCTAAACATAAAACGGGCGGATATTTATCCCTGTGCCACTGACCATGTTTCTTGCATGATTGAGATGGTAGGGAAGCTTGTAGAAAAGGGATTTGCTTACGAAAAAGGAGGAGATGTCTTCTTTTCCGTGGAAAAATTTCCCTCCTATGGAAAACTTTCTGGCAAAAACCTGGAAGAGCTCCTTCCCGGGGCAAGAGTGGGAAAGGATGAGAAAAAGAAAAATCCCCTGGATTTTGTGCTCTGGAAGTCTGCCAAACCTTACGAACCTTCCTGGGATAGTCCCTGGGGCAAAGGCAGGCCCGGTTGGCATATAGAATGCTCGGTGATGAGTATGGAGTACCTGGGTGAAACCCTGGATATTCATGGGGGAGGGGAGGATTTAATATTTCCGCACCATGAAAATGAAATAGCCCAGTCAGAATCATACACCGGCAGACCATTTGCCAGGTACTGGATTCATAACGGGTTTGTTAAAATCAGCGGGGAGAAGATGTCCAAATCGTTAAAAAACTTCTTCCTGCTCAGAGAACTCCTGGAAGAATTTGACCCCCGGGTGTTAAGGCTTTACCTTATTTCCACCCATTATCGGAATCCCCTCGATTTCCAGATAGAAAATATCAAATCCGTTGCCAATTCCTGGCAGAGAATAGAGGAAGCTTGCCTTAAAGCAGAGGAGATGCTGGGAGGAGAGAAAGTGGAGAAACTCCCTGCTACCTTGTATTTTAAAAACTTTCAGCAGGCAATGGAGGATGACTTTAATACTCCGCGGGCTCTGGGAGCTCTGTTTGATCTGGTGGGAGAGCTCAATCGCCGTTTATCCCGGGGAGAAAAAGATGCAGAAACTTTCTCCCTCTATGGGGACCTCAAAGAGATGTTAGATATCCTGGGCTTCCCCCTCCCTCAAAGAGAGCATCTCTCGCCCGAACTGGAGAAACTTATCCAGCAGAGGGAGGAAGCAAGGAAAAATAAAAACTGGGCAGAAGCAGACAGAATAAGGGAAATCCTCAAATCCAAAGGTATCCTTCTGAAAGACACTCCGCAGGGGACAGTGTGGAGAAGATTTTAGACATTAGACCATGGACTTTAGACGTTAGTCTTAGTAGCGAGTAGATAGTAGTTGGTAGCGAGGGAAAAGGTAGTGAGCAGTGAATGGGTAATCCTGGTTTCTTAGTATCCTGGTATTCCTGGTTTATTGCCTGCCTGTCATTCCTGCGGAAGCAAGAATCTACATCCTGCATCATATATCCTGTATCTTTCTCATATCTGGATACCTGCTTACGCAGGTATGACACAAGAGAGTATGGATGATACAGGAGGCAGAAAGAAAGTGGAGAGGACGGTGAACGGATAACGGATACCGTTTCGAGTGTAGTTTATCCCGACGCCTGCCCGCCCTCTCCCGACACCTGTCGGGACGCAACCGCAACCGATTCTGAGTTAGACCGTAGACGCTAAATATTGTACAGGGAAGGGAGGGGGCCCTATAAAACTATAGAATTAACTCCCAAAATCTGGTATAATATAATGCAGTGGGTGATTATAAGGTAAGGATTTGCCAGGCGTGGAGCTGGCAGAGCGTCTCTGGCTTCGTCGAGATTTTCCTCGGAATCTTCTCAATAGCCCCCGCAATAGGGAGCTTCGAATATGCTCAGAACGTTAGTTGAGATTCTTCTTTGTAACCCTTTAGAATACGAGAAGGAAGGGTGATATGAAAGTTACTTTAGTTTATCCCGGGTATCCAGATACTTTCTGGAGTTTTAAACATGCTTTGAAATTTGTCTCCAAGAGAGCCACTCATCCACCTCTGGGTCTATTAACCGTGGCAGCAATGCTTCCTGAAGAGTGGGAGAAAAAGCTTGTAGATATGAACGTAACCACGCTGAGAGATGAGGATTTATCAGAGGCTGATTTGGTTTTCATCAGTGCCATGTCTATTCAAAGAGACTCGGCAAAAGAGGTGATTAGCCGGTGCAAAGAGCTGGGGGTGAAAACAGTAGCGGGAGGACCTCTATTTACCACCGAATACGAAGAGTTCGAAGATGTGGATTATCTGGTGCTAAACGAGGCTGAAATTACCCTTCCGCCTTTTTTGGAGGATTTTGAAAAGGGGTGTGCCAGGCATATTTATTCTTCTAACGTATTGCCAGATATAAAAGAAACCCCTCTCCCTCTCTGGGAACTCGTGGATATGAAAAGATACGCCTCCATGAATGTGCAGTATTCCCGGGGATGTCCTTTCAATTGCGAATTCTGTGATATTACTACTCTTTTTGGGCACAGGGTGCGCACAAAAGACAAGGAGCAAATACTATCCGAGCTGGATGGTTTATTTTCTCAAGGATGGAGAGGAGCAGTATTTTTTGTCGATGACAACTTCATCGGCAATAAAAGAAAGTTAAAGACAGACATTTTACCGGGGATAATCGAGTGGATGCAAAAAAGGAAGTATCCTTTTCATTTTACTACCGAGGCTTCGATAAATCTTGCTGATGACGAAGAGCTTATGCAATTGATGGCTCAGGCAGGGTTTAATATGGTATTTATTGGTATTGAGACTCCAGATGAGGAGAGCCTGGCAGAATGCGGCAAGTTGCAGAATAAGAACCGTGATTTAATTGCCTGCGTTAGAAAGATTCAGAGGTTTGGGTTAAATGTTACCGGAGGATTCATCGTAGGATTTGATAATGACCGGCCCTCTATTTTTGAAAGACAGATTGAATTTATCCAGAAAAGCGGAATTATTACTGCTATGGTGGGATTGTTAAATGCTCCTCGCGGTACCAGGCTCTACCAGCGTCTTATAAAAGAGAACAGGTTAATAAAAAACTTTTCCGGCAATAATACGGATCTTTCTATCAATTTTATTCCCAAGATGAACTATGATACGCTTATTGAGGGATATAAAAAGATTATCGATAGAATCTATTCCCCCCGGCCTTACTACGAAAGGGTAAGGAGATTCTTAAAAGAGTTTAAACCGTTGCATAAGAGAAAATTTCACTTTCACCTGGGTTATCTCCGCTTCCATTCCGGCTACCTGGGGGCTTTTTTAAAGTCCATATGGGTCCTGGGGATAAAAGATAAGGCCAGGATTTACTACTGGAAACTTTTCTTCTGGTCTTTGTTCAGGCAACCGCAACTTCTTCCCTCAGCTATTACCTTTGCCATTTATGGATTCCATTTCCGGAAAGTCTTTAAAGATTACTTGCAAAGCATTTAATTTAAGTGAGCAAGTGAGCAGGGATAGTTAGTTTTGTCCCGGAGGGATTCCGAACTTTCATCGGAGCTTCGTGAAGGTTTGAGTTTTTTAATGTATTCCACTTACTCGAATAAAACATGAGCAGAAAGCATGCTCTCTATAGGGGAAAAATTTATGTCCCCTTTTTCTGGTTTACCCTGGGAATTATCTTTCTCCTCAATCTTGGGGGTTGGCTATTCTATTTAAGTGCTAATGCCTACCTGGAAAGAGAACTGGGGGAAAGGCTTACTACGCTGGCAGGGATAATCGCCCGCCTGGTGGAGGAGGGGAGCTCTTCCTATCTTCCGGTAATCCAGGACCTGGAAAAGAAGGGCGAAATTAGGGGAGTTTGTATATGGCAGGAGAATGAAAGGAAAGTGATAGGGGAGGTGGATGCCGAAACCTGGAGCATAGTGGATGAAGCGGAGATAAAACGTGCCTGGGAAGGCAAGACTGCCTACACGCTTCTTTATCCTGTGGAGGGACGGCTGTTCAAACGGGGGTATGCCCCACTGTATAAAAAGGAGAGAGTAGTAGGAGTAGTTGGGGTGGAAGGGGAAGTGTTTATGCTGAGGACTTTGTACGGGGTAAGAAAGGCTTTGTTATTAAGCGGGTTGGGAAGCACTATTCTTGTCTTTTCCCTTTTCCTTTTATCCTGGAAATTCCTCTCCAGGTACCTTTCTCTACTGGAAGAGCTGGAGTTCCAGGAAAGGGTTTCCCGACTGGGCGACATGGCGTCTTCCTTACTGCATGAGATAGGTAATCCCCCTGGGAATCATGCAGACTACACTGGAAACTTTGAAGGAAGAGGAAGACCCCCGGGAAAAAGAGAAACTGATAGGCTATCTGGAAGAAGAGATTGATAGATTGGCTCACCGGACGAGGAGTTTCCTTCTGGGAAGAGAGAAAGAAGAAAAGATTAATCTCTGTGAATTTATTGAGAGTTATCTTTCATCCTGGAAGGAAAATCTTAAAAAAGAAGGTATCTCACTTTTAATTAACATCAAAGGAGAAAATTTCCCCTGGATAGGGAAAAGAGATGATTTGAAGGAGATTATTCATAATCTTATCCAGAATGCACGTGAATCTATGGAAGAAAAGGGAGAGATTGTGGTAAGTCTGGAAAAGCGGAAAAAGTATTATCTCCTGAGGATAAAAGATACCGGAGAAGGCATGAACAGGGAAATACGAAAAAGAATTTTTACCCCCTTCTTTACCACGAAAGGAGAGGGCAGGGGATGGGGGCTGGTGAAAATCAAAAGGATAATAGAAGAGTATGGAGGCAAAATAAAGTTTGTCTCAAAACACAAGAAAGGCACGGAGTTTTTAATCTATTTACCTGCTGAGCAGGAGAAACAATCCCCTGTTTGAAAACATAGAGGTTACCAGAATGGGGTATTTTTTACTTTAAGCTATGTGAGCTGAAACGGAGAACTTCTTCAAGACACAGGGAAGTGTCAGTTCAACGGCGTTCAGTTTGGCCAGAGATTTAGGCCAAAAGGAGCGCCTTTTTTCTTTTTTAGCGCATCGCTAAGTACAGGGTAAGTACAAAGGCAGACATTGCCGTCTTTTTCTACCGGAATGGGTAGGTTCTGTTTGAAACTTTTTTATCCTCAAAAGGGAGGGAAATATGCCCGGAGTATTTAAAAGATGGTTTAGAGTTTTATTAATAGTCTTTTCTATAACCCTGATGGGAAAAGTCGCTAATGTAAATATATATGGAGGGGAGGAAGGCGGTATCTTGCAGGGTTCTCCCGTGGGAATAAGCGCGGATGTAACCATAAATTCCAAGTATATCTGGAGGGGCTTCACTCTCGATGATGATCCCGTGATACAGCAGGGAATATACGTAAGTGCTTACGGGCTTACTTTCAGCGTGTGGAGCAGCCTGGACATGGAGGGTGATGATGAGCTGAATTCAGACGAGGTTGACTACGTGTTGGATTACACCTGCGAAGCGGATAAATTCAGCCTGTCTGTGGGATATACTCACTACGACTTTCCTGAAATTGACGGAAAAAGCAAGGAATATTATGTTGGATTTGGGTTGAATGTTCCCTTGTCTCCCACTTTGACCTGGTATCGCGATTACGGCAACGAAGATACAGGAGGGGGAGATGGAGAGTACACGGTATTGGCAGTAAGTCATAGTGTCCCCGTGGGGACAAGCCCGGTAACACTCGATTTGAGTGGCAGCGTAGGATACAACAGTAAGCTTTTTATTGAAGGAAAAGGAGGTGATTATAATGTAGGAATTGGTTTGAGTATACCTCTCACAGAGAGCTGTTCTCTTTCACCCAATGTCAATTACTCTGTTCCCTTTGGCGACTTGAAGAAAGCCAGCGATGGAGACCAGGAAGAGAAATTCTACGGCGGGATTACTCTATCATTTAATTTATAAATTATTAGGAAAGGAGGATGAGAAAAATGTCTATGAAATTCTTAAAACCCAGCCATAGGCTGCTGGGTGTAGGTGTTTTAGTCATGTTGCTGTTTTTGCCACTGCTTGCTTCTGCTGATGATTCCTCAACCATAAAAATCAACAGTGTGGCAATTGACACGGTCTGGACACTCCTGGCCGGAGTCCTGGTGTTTTTCATGCAGGCAGGTTTTGCTATGTTGGAAGCAGGTTTTACCCGGGCAAAAAATGCTTGTAACGTGTTGATGAAAAACCTTATGGATTTTTGTTTCGGGAGTATTGCCTATTGGGCTATTGGGTTCGGGATAATGTTCGGAGCTGGAACCCTCTTTATGGGCACCAGTGGATTCTTCCTGAAAGACGCCGGAGGCACCTTTGCTTCCCTGGACTGGACACAGGTTCCCCTGGAAGCAAAGTACTTCTTCCAGATGGTATTTGCGGCTACGGCAGCTACCATCGTTTCCGGTGCCATGGCGGAAAGGACCAGATTTAATGCTTATATTCTATATAGTATAGTGATTTCTGCTTTCATCTACCCGGTGGTAGGTCACTGGATCTGGGGAGGCGGCTGGCTGGCAAAGATAGGTATGTGGGATTTTGCCGGCTCTACCGTAGTGCACGGTGTAGGCGGCTGGCTGGCCCTGGCTGGAGCAATAATGCTTGGGCCGAGAGTGGGGAAATATAATCCTGATGGCTCATCCAATGCTATTCCGGGCCACAGTATTCCCCTGGCAGCCCTTGGAGTCTTCATCCTCTGGTTCGGCTGGTTTGGGTTTAACCCGGGAAGCACCATGGCCGCTGTTCCAGAAATTGCGCATATTGCTACTACCACGGTACTGGCTGCCTCCATGGGGGGAATAGCAGCTATGATTACTGCCTGGAAGATGTTTAAGAAACCCGATATCAGTATGGCGCTTAACGGCGTGGTGGCTGGACTGGTAGCTATTACTGCTCCTACTGCTTTCGTTTCAGCCGGAAGCGCTATCTTAATCGGATTGGTAGGTGGGGTATTGGTAGTGCTATCCGTGGTCTTCTTTGACAAGATACTGCACATAGATGACCCGGTAGGTGCGGTTTCTGCTCATGCTATCTGTGGAGCCTGGGGCACGATTTCTCTGGGGCTTTTTGCCCAGGACATATTTGCGCCGGGCACCACTGGCAATGGGCTTTTCTTCGGCGGCGGCTGGAAATTATTGGGTGCCCAGACTCTGGGGGTAATCTCGGTATTTGCCTGGAGTATGACTGCTGGATTGATACTTTTTGCTCTGATTAAGAAGATAATAGGTTTGAGGGTAAGCAGGGAAGAAGAGCTGCGGGGACTGGATGTGGAAGAGCATGGAGTAGAATCCTACTCAGGATTCCAGATATTTACTACCCAATAATGAGAAAAGGAGGGAAATTATGAAACTTATTATTGCCATGATACAGCCGCACAAGTTGCCCGATGTGAAGAAAGCGCTTTACGATGCAAAGGTTTTCAAGATGACAGTTACTAATGCCCTGGGCTGTGGACAGCAGAAAGGTTTTACCGAAACCTACCGGGGTGTTATACATGAAGTAAACCTGCTTAAAAAAATAAGGCTTGAGATAGCAGTAAACGAGGATTTCGTAGAACCAACCATAGAAGCTATTATAAAGGGAGCCAAAACCGGCAAAATTGGCGACGGCAAGATATTCGTGCTTGATCTGGCCGAGTGCATAAGAATTAGAACCGGTGAACGCGGTCCTGAGGCTATTGGGTAAACTATAAGCAACAGCGGTCCTGGAAAAAGCCTTCTCTGTTTAGGAGGAGGCTTTTTCTATTCTATCCTTGACGAATACCTGCTTTAGCTCTATCCTGTAATAGCAGGGAAACGGAACTTTCCCCGGTTAAAATTGTCTAAATGAATAGAAAGGTAAACGATAGGGAAGACGATGCTCTGATAAAAGCCTTCATGAACGATGAAAACAATGCATTTGATAAGCTGGTGCTTAAGTATAAAGATAGAGTATTCAACCTGTGTTTTCGAATTTTAGGAGATTATGAAGAAGCAGACGATTGTGCCCAGGATGCATTTGTAAAAGTATATCGGGCACTACACAGGTTTAGGTTTGAGGCGGCTTTTTCCACCTATCTTTACCGTGTAGCGGTTAATACCTGCAAGAATAAGCTGAAGTCAAAGGAATACCGCCATAGTAAAAAAATGTTGCGGCTCTCTAATCCTAAGGAAGAGAGGCTACATGCCATTGAGATAAGAGATGAATCGTTATCTCCTCTTACCCAATTGGAGCGAAAAGAAAAGGAAGAGATAATACAGGAGGCGATTAGCTCTCTTCCGGCAGAACAGAGAAATCTGATTGTCCTGCGGGATATAGAGGGACTCTCCTACGAAGAGATAGTAAGAGTAACCGGGTATAAACTGGGTACAGTAAAGTCAAAGATTGCCCGGGCACGCCAAAAGCTCAGGGATAAATTGAAGGGGCTGGTTTAATATGAAATGTAGAGAAGTTAAAAAGCGCTTATCAGAATACATGGATGGAATGCTGGATGCGCGCCGGGAAAAATTGATAAGGGAACATATTGCAAAATGCAGGAATTGTACAGAGGAACTGCGTTCTTTGCAGGTAAGTGTAAATATTTTAAATTCTTTGCAGGAAATCAAAGCTCCGGAGGATTTCCTGGAAAAAGTACAGCAGCGTATTGAGCAGCCTTCTATTTCAAATAGGATAATACAGAAAATATTCCTGCCATTCCGTATAAAGATTCCCCTGGAGGTAGTTGGAGTTGCCGCAACTGTGCTTCTGATTATCTCTATTTTTAATGCCACAGAATCGCGCAAAGAAATTAAAGAAGTCACTTCTATAATAAGGCAGGGTACACAGAAAGAATCCGATAAGTTCCTCTCCCGGAAAAAGAAGTCTGCTTCTTTCCCCGCGCGGAGTGTCTCTCTTTCCCGGGAGAAAGCGGAAGATATTTCAGTGGGAAAGGAGCCATCGACTCCAGCCAGTGGAGCAAAAAAGACCCTGGCCTCTGCTCCCGGAGAAAAGAAAATGGCCTTAACCGAGATAGTTCTGCTGTTGAAAATTCCGGGGAAGGGAGAAGAAAGTTTAAAGGCAGAAGAGAAGGCTTGCCGGGAGATAAGCACCGGGATTTCTCCCGTAGAGTATAGCAACAGGGTGCTTCTCAAACTTAAAGAAATAGTAAAACTTGTAGGAGGAAAGCTCCTTTTTGTAGAGTATGGGAAAGAACCCGGCAGAGTAAAATCAATTACCGTGCAGATACCGGCTAAAAACCTGCCTCTCCTGGCGGATAAACTAAGTGAAATAGGAAAACTGCAAAGGCCTCTCTCCTCGCTTACAGAGAAAGAGGAAAAAATCATTAAGTTTAAAATAAACCTGCAGTACAAAAATCCCGTTCAATAAAATAACGGAACTTTTTTCTTTTTTCTCTGTCTAACTAAGTAGATGGAAACAAAAAAAGGAGGTAAATAGAGATGAGAGATAAAATACTGAAAAGAGTCCTGGGATTGGTGTGTTTTACACTCATTGGTTTAACAGGCGCCTTTGCGGATGGAGTAATAATAATCGACCCGCCCGTACGGCCTCATCCTGTGCCCATACCGCATACCCTGTCTGTAAGGTACCACCGAGTGCAGGTTACTATTGAAAACAATATTGCCACTACCACCATTGACCAGATATTCAAGAATGATTCCAATGTAGACCTGGAGGGGACCTATATATTTCCCCTTCCTGAGAATGCGGCAATTACCAGGTTTTCCATGTACATAGATGGGAAGAAAGTGAGCGGTGAGATACTGGATAGAGAAAGAGCCAGAAAAATTTACGAGGATATAGTGAGGAGGATGAAAGACCCGGCGCTTCTGGAATACGTAGGTAGAAACATGTTCAGGGCACGGGTATATCCCATACCGAAGCAGGGAGAAAAAAGAATAGAGTTAGTGTACCAGGAAACCCTGCCCTACGATGCGGGTATCTATAAATACGTTTATCCCCTGGACACGGAAAGATTTTCTCCCCGGCCATTAAAAGAGGTGAGCATAAGCGTAAAGATAAAATCACTTCTTCCCATAAAAAATGTTTATTCCCCCAGCCACCAGATAGACGTAAAAATACAGAAATTTACAGCAGAGTGTGGATACGAGGCCAAAAATGTCAAGCCGGATAAAGATTTTACCCTCTACTATACAGTATCAGAAAAAGATGTAGGATTAAACCTGCTCACTTACAGAAAGTTGGGAAAAACAGGCTACTTTATGCTGCTTATTTCTCCCGGCAAGCTCACCGGGAAAAGCATCAACAAAGATATCGTTTTCATTATAGATACTTCGGGCAGCATGTCCGGGAATAAAATAAAGCAGGCTAAGGAAGCCCTTCGCTTCTGTATAAATAGCCTGAATCGGGGAGACAGGTTTAACATAATCACTTTTGCTACTGCGGTTAATTCATACCGGAATAAACTTGTCCCGGCTACTCCTAAAAACGTTAACTCTGCACTGGAATTTGTGGCTGGATTGGAAGCAAGGGGAGGCACAAATATAGACCAGGCCCTTCTTACCGGGGTGGGAATATTTGAGGAGACTAAAAGACCTCGCATGATTGTCTTTCTTACCGATGGACAACCTACCGTGGGAGTGAGGAGCGTAAAGGATATTTTAAACAACCTGAAAAAAGCGAACCAATCTGAAGCCCGGATATTCGTCTTTGGGGTAGGTAATGATGTGAACACCCACCTCCTGGACAGAATAGCCGAAGTGCATAGGGGAGTAACTGAGTATGTGGTGCCGGGGGAAGATATAGAAGTAAAAGTATCTTCTTTTTACCGAAAAATTAGCGAACCGATTCTCTCGGATATAAGCCTGGATTTCGGGAAAATAAAGACAAGGGAGATTTATCCTTCAACCCTGCCGGATATTTTTAGGGGTACACAACTTGTGCTCCTGGGAAGGTACGAAGGAAAGGGCGCTGCCAGAATAGTTCTAAAAGGTTATGTCAATGGCAGGGAGAAGAAATTCGTTTATCAGGGGCAATTTCCCCGGGAAAATAGGAGCGATGATTTTATCCCCAGGATATGGGCTACGCGAAAAATAGGATATCTAATGAATGAGATACGCTTGAAGGGTAAAAATCGCGAACTCGTGGACGAGATAATCAACTTGAGCAAGCAATACGGGATAATCACCCCCTACACTTCTTTCCTGATACTGGAAAAAGACAAAGATTATAAGCGATGGGGAATAACTCCGGGCGTTGCCTTGAAGGTAAAAGAAGAAGGGAAAAAGTTCGCAACAGGCATGCAAAAGGCAGTGGGGAGGGAGGCTGTTTCCAGTGCCATGGATATAACAAGACTGAAAAATAGAGAAATTATCCAGAAAACCGGATCAAGCGCGGTTAAGCAGGTAGGAGATAAAACATTCTATCTGCAGGAAAATGGCTTCTGGATAGATGCAGAATTTAAGAAAGATGCTCAGGTAAAAGAAGTAAAATACCTTAGCCGGGAATACTTTGACCTGCTCAAGAGAAATCCGCAGCTGGGCAGGTACTTCGCCCTGGGCAAGAACCTCTTGCTGGTCTTTGAAGGCCAAACTTATCGCATCAGTGAATAGTAGAGCAAGGGGCGGGCAGGCGGGGAGCGGATAGGCATCGAGGTAAACACTAAACACCTGTCTGCCTTCCCCAACGTTCTGCCGGGGTTGGGACAGGCGGGCAATAAACCAGGAATACCAGGATACTAAGAAACCAGGATTACCCATTCACTACTTACTGCTCACCATTTACTCTTTA
>JAADFP010000040.1 GCA_013152825.1 Caldisericota bacterium
GGAGGGCTATGGGGAGTTCTTTTTATCTTATTTACAGGAGCAAGAATCTACTGGGAGATAGCTGCGATTCTTTTGCTTTTTTGCCTGGGTATAATATCTGCCCGGGAACGTATTTACTACACCGAACATCCTGACCCACCGGAGATAATAATAGATGAAGCCCTGGGAGTTATGATTACTCTTCTTTTTATAGAAAGAAGGATGGTATTCATAATTGCCGGTTTCTTCCTTTTCCACCTTTTTGATTTCTTGAAACCATTCCCCATAAAAAGAATAGAAAAACTAAAAGGAGGATACGGAGTAATTCTGGATGACGTGGTAGGAGGAGTATACGCCAATATTGTCTTGCATCTCTGGATTTTTCTTTATTCCGCTCTAAGCAAGGGTAGATTTCTTTCATAAGGGGGATACACAATTCCTTTTTCAGTTATTATCCCTGTAATAAGCTTATTTGGAACTACATCAAAAGCTGGATTGTAAACTTTAATGCCGCAGGGCGCAATTTTTACGCCACGGCACTGAGTAACTTCATCTTCTTTTCTTAATTCTATGGGAATTCCCTCTCCACTACCAAGTTCCCAATCTATAGTAGAAAGAGGAGCTGCTATATAAAAAGGAATATTATGATAATGGGCCAGAATAGCCAATGAGTAAGAGCCTATTTTATTAGCAGTATCCCCATTATTTGCTATTCTATCTGCACCCACAATCACCTTATTAACTCTCCTCTCTCTCATTACTTCCCCTGCCATATCGTCACATATAAGATAGGTTTCTATACCTGCTTTGTTTAATTCCCAGCAGGTTAACCGGGCCCCCTGTAAAAGGGGACGTGTTTCATCAGCATATACCCGGAAAACTTTTCCTTCTTCCCTGGCACAGTACAGCACTGCCAGGGCAGTCCCATATCCAGAAGTAGCCAAACCTCCTGCATTACAGTGAGTAAGTATAGAATCGCCATCTTTTATTATTCCGGCCCCTGCGGCGCCAATTCCCCGGCATATCTCATCGTCTTCTTTCAGGATTTTGATAGCTTCTGAAAGAATAATCATTTTTAATTCTTGCACGGGAAGAGCAATACTTTTGCTTACCTTCTCTTTTATTCTTTTCATAGCCCAGAAAAGGTTTACCGCCGTGGGACGGGAAGAACCAATGTAATCAATTACTTTATCAATTTCCTGTAAAAACTCTTCCCCGCTTTTTGCCTCACTATCCCGGATACCAATATATACCCCAAAAGCTCCTACAATACCCAAAAGGGGAGCACCCCTTACCCGTAAATTTATTATTGCTTCCCAGACTTCCTCTACAGACCTAAGATTAAGATACCTTTCTTCCCCGGGCAAAAGGGTCTGGTCAAGCACCCTCAGAGAATCTCCTTCCCAGCTAACCGGTTTCCATTCCATGGTTGAAATTTTACCTTTTTGCTGCTTTCCGGTCAAACTACCCGGTAAAAATTTGTAATCGCAAGGTGTATAATAAGAGTCATGAGAGAGATTTTTTCCCAGGGAGTTGTCCTATTGGATGGAGGAATGGGTACCAGGCTTATAGATAAAGGCCTTAAAGCCGGAGAGCTTCCGGAATTCTGGAATATAGCATACCCGGAAAGCATCAAAGAAATACATCAATCTTACATTAAGGCAGGATCAAAGATTATCTATACCAACACCTTTGGTGCAAATCGATTAAAGTTAAAACGTGCCCAAAAAGTAAGCTTTCTGGAAAGGTTCAACACTGCTGCAGTAAAACTGGCTAAAGAGGCAGCCGGTGATAAAGTATTTGTAGCCGGTGATATTGGCCCTACGGGTGAATTCTTAAAACCTTACGGTGGATGGGAAGATAAAGAGTTCTACCAGGCTTTCAGGGAACAGATAGAGATTCTGGTTTCAGAAAAGGTAGATTTAATTGTGCTGGAAACCTTTTCTGACCTGCGAGAGATCCAGATAGCTCTCCAGGCAGCAAAAGAAACCGGCAATATCCCCGTTTTTGCCAGCATGAGCTTTGAGAAAGGGAAAGGCGGATACAAAACTATAATGGGAGTCAATCTGGAAGAAATGGTGCAAGGATTAAAAGAAGCAGATGCAATAGGTATAAATTGCGGAGGAATTTACCCGGGAGAAGCAGGAGAGGTAATCAAGGAAATGAAAAACTTTACGGATAAGCCTATCCTGGTAAAACTCAATGCCGGCAAGTCAAAAATAGTAGAAGGAAAAGTAGAATACGAACTGGGCCCTGAGCAGTTTGCCCGGGACATGGTAATCTCTATTCAAGCAGGCGCAAAATTCATAGGTGGATGCTGCGGTACCACGGAGAAGCATATAGCTCTCCTTAATGAGCTTATCCAGGCCACGGCTGCATAAGCTCTCGCTTACAAATTACATTCTTTTATGAGAATAATGGGCATTGACTGGGGAGAAAAGCGGATAGGCATTGCCCTGAGCGATCCCCTGCACATTTTTGCCCAGCCATTCTCCATTCTTGAATTCAAGAGTAAAAAAGAGCTGCTGAAAAAAATAAGAGATATTATCCAGGAAAAAGAAGTAGGTAAAATTGTGGTGGGACTCCCCAGGAGAACCGATGGAAAAGAGGGATGGGCTGAGAAACAGGTAGAAGAATTTGTTGCCTGGCTCAGGAAATCTCTTTCCGTGGATGTAATCACCTGGGATGAAAGATACACTTCCAGGTTAGCCAGGCAAATTACCCTGGACAAAAAGAAAATAGACGCTCTCTCTGCCCAGATTATGCTACAGTCTTACCTGGAGAGTTTGAGGTAAGGGTAGATTCTTTAGAGAGAGAAACCTATAACAGGCAAGCCAAGATTTAATCTGTATTCACATTTATGGTAAAATCTGCCACCCTGAGCCATCTATCCCATATATCTCCCGGTAAATTTCTATCCCTTTGGATGTATCGATTAGGATTTTCATTTTTGCATATATTTCCTTTACTTCTGGCTCTGCTTCAAGAACAAATCTACCTTTTGTGTATTCGCTCATATTCACGTTGTGTTTCTGGAGAAATTCCTCCATTAAGTTGTATTAGATAGATAAACAGAAGAATATCGTGATGCTTTCGATATAGTGGCGGTGCGAGGATTCGAACCTCGGACCCAGAGATTATGATTCTCCTGCTCTGGCCACTGAGCTACACCGCCTATGCGCTGAATTATACCATATTTTTGTATATTTTTAGTAGTTGAAAATAATTGATGTTATAATCTGTTTATGGAGGTGCGAATGAGGAAGATTTTTGTAGGAGTTGTGTTGTTGCTCGCTTTGCCTTATCTTGTTTTTGCACAGGAGAAGCAGGCAGCGGATTTTGCCTTAAAGAACCTACAGGGAGAGATAGTGAAACTTTCTGACTTCCAGGGTAAAGTAATAATTCTCAATTTCTGGGCAACCTGGTGTCCCCCCTGTCGAAAAGAGATCCCCTTTTTTGTGGAGCTACAAAAGAAATACGGAGAAAAGGGGCTACAGGTGATAGGAATCTCTATTGATAGGGGAGGAGTAAAAGTGCTTAAACGTTTTGCTAAGAAATATGAAATCAATTATCCTGTGCTTCTGGCTGATTCTGAAGTAACTAAAAAATACGGAGGAATTGTCGGGATTCCTACCACTTTTATAATCAACCAGAAAGGGGGAATTGTTAAGAAATTCATAGGCTACCGGGAAAAGGCAATATTTGAATCCGAGGTTAAGCAGCTTCTTAACCTGCCATGATAGGATTTCCTATTCTTTTTTCTGGTAAAATATGGAGTTAAGAAGGGAAAATGGTGGAAATATTTAAAAAATTATTCCGGAAGGTTCCTCATGGGTACCTGGTAGATGAGGAGGAGAATTATCATCCTCTAAACATGCCTCTTACTACGAAAATTGGGAGAGGACGCAATTGCCATATAAAAGTAACTGATGACCTTCATGTCTCCCGGGAGCATGCTCTTATATTATATGATCAGAAAGGAAAGAAGTTTTTTATAAAAGATCTCGGTTCTAAACACGGGACTTTTGTGAATGGGACAGAGGTTAAAGAAGGGGAAGAGAGAGAGTTAAAAGAAGGTGATCATATAAGATTGGGAAAAACTTCTCGTTTTACCTTTAAACTACTTTGAGTAAAGAATGCCCTTTCTGGGGGATTATACTGGCAGGAGAGAGTAAGAGATTCAGGGAGAGCAGAGGAGTACATAAAGCACTTTATCCGCTGGAAGGTAAGCCCATTATAGAAAAAATTTACAAAGCTATTCTTCCTCTAACCAAAGGAACTTACATAGTAACTCCGTTACCTGAAATATTTTCCCATTTAGAAATCCCTCTTATAGTAGATAAAGGAGAGGGAGAAGGCCCCCTCAGAGGAGTTTATACTGCTCTCAGGAGATTCCCACGTATATTTCTATTGGGATGTGATATGCCTTTCCCTTCTATTCCATTGCTTTTATATATGAAATCTATTTTTTTTAACAAAGGATACGATATTGTAGCCTGCCGCACCAGGGGGATTTTGCAGCCATTTTTTGCCTTTTATTCGGATACCCTCCTTCCTTTGATAGAAGAAAATTTAAAAAAGAAAGATTATTCTCTCCTTTCTCTATTTGAATCCTGTTCTCCTTTTGTTGTCGAAGAAAGGGAAGCGGAAAGATTTGACCCTACTCTTTCTTCTTTTTTGAATTTCAACGTTTGAATACGCTGGCAATTCTTTCAGCTATAATTTTATAACCACGGGAATTAGGGTGTATTTCATCAGACATTAAATCTGGATTATATAAAACCCCTCTTAGCACATGGGGGATAAAAATAACCCGGTGCTTTCTGGCCACTTCCCGGTAAACCTTATCATAATAACCAATGGGTGAAACTAAGATTACCATAATACCCTGCTTTTTTAGCCTTTCTACTATTGCATCTATGTTTTTTCTGGTCTCATTTAGAGGTACACGATGAATAAAATCATTCCCACCCAGAAGGATTATTACTAAATCAGGATTTTTGTATATAACATCTTCATCCAGACGTCGGAGAGCCAGGGAAGTAGTATCTCCAGCAATTCCTGCATTTTTAATTTTAATATTAAGGATTTTTGAAAGCTGTGAAGGATAATTCTCTCCAGCAGATGCTCCCACTCCTGAGGTAAGGCTATCTCCCAGGCAGACAACATAGTTAACGCGAGATAAATCTACCTTTGCCTGTAATTCCTCTTTGATTACATATTTTATAGTTATAAGAACAATTACAAAGATTAAGGCAAGAAAAAGAAGGAGATGGCCTTTTATCTTCATGTATATTTAAGAATTACTCTATCAGTTATTCGCACTACCATGACGGAATCCCTTCGCAATACCCACTGAAATGCATTCTCTATCCCTTGGCAAATGGGTATGTTTCAGCTTTGAGGGGGTAAAGCCTCCCTCATTTCAAGTAATGCTTCTTGGGGGTAATGGGAGCAGTAGTCTCCGCAGCAGGAATCACCAGTTTCTGTCCCGGATAAATACGGTTCGGATTTTTTATTTCATTCTGGTTTGCCTTGTAAATAAGGGGCCATTTTAAAGGTGTTCCATAAAATTTCTCGGATATTTTCCAGAGAGAATCTCCTTTAAGTACTGTGTAAGACTTCCCTGTTTCTACTTTTACCTCTTCTTTATATGCTTTTAACTGCTCTTCAACATCTCCCAGGTATTTTTCCAATTCTTTTCTTTTTTCTCTTTCCAGGGCTAATTCCTGCAAAGTTTTCTGAATTTCACTTCTCAGTTTACCCAATTCTTCCTGTGAGAGCATCTTTGGCTGGGGTGGGGGAGAAGAAACTACTTTTATCTCTTCTTTAGGTTGTTTAATCTTGTATTCAGGAACTCCTGGACGATAAACAATATACCCTCTATTACCCCAGATTTCCTTATCTTTTGATTTGTAGTAAACCATTCTCCAGCCCAATTCTCTTAACTTGCTTAGAAGGACCTCTCCTGTAGTGGGTTCCTTAGCATAAGCAGAAGAAACCACCAGAGCCATCAATATTCCCAACATTCCCCAGATTACACCTTTCCTCATGAGTCCTCCTTTCTTAATTTTGAAGAGGCAGTATTTTTACTACTTCTCCACACAATTCCTTAAATTTCTCAGCATCGGACAAATTCCCTACTATACTACCGTAATGGATAGGAATAGCCAAACGTGGATTTATCGTACTTACCACCTTACCTGCTTCCTCAGCATCCATGGTATACACTCCACCCACAGGCAGAAGAACAATATCTGCTTTGATATTTTCCATTTCAGGGATATAATCCGTATCGCCTGCATGATAAATACGGATACCCTTCGTAGTTACTATATAGCCAACACCTTCGTATTCCCTGGGATGGAATCGCTTCTCAATATTATAGGCAGGAACCACCTCGATTTCTATACCCCTAAAGGTCAATTTATCCCCGGGTTTTACAAAATGAATCTCTCCTTTTAATTTATCCTGACAGGAATAGGGAGCCACGATCTTGGTGTCTGTTTTTCTCACCTTGTCAATATCCTCCAGGGAACAGTGGTCGTAATGGTCATGGGTAATAAGAACGATATCTGCTTTTATCTCTTTCCCTTTTAACTTCCAGGGGTCGATGTAGATAATACTGTCTCCTTCTATTCTTACAGAAGCATGCCCCAGCCATTTGACTAATCCCTCCATCACTAATCACCTCCCATAACTAAGGACTGTTAACTTATAACTGCAATATTATACCCTATTAAAAATAGAATAAAAAGTTGACGGGAGCGTGGATTAGAGGTATTATTATCAACAATTAAGAGATGTCAAATTTCAAGTTTTCAAAGTACCAAGTGAATATGTTTTCGAGGTATCCGTGTATTTGAAAAAAATTAATATTGTAGGATTTAAAACTTTCCCGAACAAAGTAAATGTTGAGCTTATCAAAGGAATTAATGCTTTTGTCGGCCCAAATGGATGCGGTAAAAGTAATCTGGTAGATGCTATAAGGTGGGGGTTAGGCGAACAAAATCCATACACCCTCCGGGGTACCAGAATGGAAGACATAATATTTGCCGGAACAAGCAACAGAAAGCCTCTAGGCATGGCGGAAGTAACCCTTACCCTGGATAATCAGGACTCACACTCTCCTACTACTTTTTCCGAAATTTCAATCACCCGCAGGTTATTCCGTTCAGGGGAAAGTGAATACCTTATTAATAGAACACCAGTAAGATTAAAGGATATACAGGAAATATTTGCCGGGACAGGCCTGGGTGCTCCCGGCTATTCATTTTTAAGCCAGGATATGGTGGAGTTTGTAATACTTTCCAAGCCCCGGGAAAGGAGACTGCTCTTTGAAGAAGTAGCTGGTATTTCCCAATTCAAGAGCGAGAAACAAAAGATTCTCAAGAATATAGAAAAGGCAAGAGAAAACCTCATTCGTGTGCAGGACATTACAGGTGAGCTGGAAAGACAACTGAAATACATAAAAAGACAAGCAAGCAAAGCGCGGAAGTTCAAAAACCTAT
>JAADFP010000041.1 GCA_013152825.1 Caldisericota bacterium
TGGGTATTATTATAAAAGATGAAGTGATAGTTACTATTTCCAATCAGGAAAACGAGGTGGCTTCTTACTTTTTGCGGAAGCAGATAAGAGGGTTTTTCACTCAGAAGAGAAGCAGGTTTGTGCTGCAAATGTTCCGTTTTACTGCATTAGCCTATCTTAACCACCTTAAAGTAATCAACCGCAGGACAAGCTCGGTAGAGACCGAGTTGCACAAATCTTTAAGAAACGAAGAACTCATCAAATTGCTCAACCTGGAAAAAGGATTGGTCTACTTTACTACCTCGTTGAGGGGAAACGAAATAATGATGGAAAGGCTGCAAAGAATGAATATACTGCCGATGTACGAAGAGGACAAGGAGCTTCTGGAAGACGTGATAATTGAAAATAGACAGGCCATAGATATGGCTAATATATACTCAAATATTTTGAGCAGTATGATGGATGCCTTTGCCTCTGTTATCTCTAACAATCTCAACATAGTAATGAAATTCCTGACCTCTATCACTATAATTCTCATGCTTCCTACTCTGGTAGCCAGTATTTATGGTATGAATATAAAATTACCTTTCCAGGATTCTCCACACGCTTTTCTTATCACCATGGTAATTTCTTTTGCGCTCTCATTCGCTGGAATTATTGCCTTTATAAGGAGAAAATGGTTCTAAATGATTAGGCTATTCAGATTATTGGTCTTTCTGGCCGTTGTATTGGTTATTGTTTCGCTCATTCCTTCTTCCATAGACTGGGCGGAAGGGGTTATAGATCGGTATCAAGACAAGCCCTGGGCAGCCACGGCTTATTATCAACTGGGTAATCATGCCTACCGTGTTTTACAGTTTGACAGGGCATTGGAAATTTATAAAAAGGCTTTACGTAAGAATCCCGAGCATGCTATCGCGCCTATTGCCCGGTTTAGAATAGGGGTATGTTATGAAAGACAAAAAAAGTACAGGGAAGCAATAAGGGCTTACGAAAGGTTTATCCGTAAGGATCGGGGGCATTATCTCGTTCCCCAGGCAAAGAATAAAATCAAAAAGCTCAAGGAACTCAATCGGGAATGACTATCCCCACTGTGCGGCATTCTGTCCGGGAGTAAGATGGTTCAGGCAATATTTTTTCTGTGAACTCCGCTTCCTCGGATGCTGCATCTCCAAATAAATGCCAGCAGGATAACGAGTATCTGTAAAAAGATAAACCAATCGCCAAAGCGAGCATAAAAGGTTTTCCTGTAATCAGGGGTAATGGTAATTTTCTCTCCCCCTGCTCCTTTTAGTAAAGAAGTTATTTCCCCTCTTGCGCTCACTTCTCCGCTGACTCCCAGGTTAGAAACCTGCACCAGTGGTTTGGAAAACTCTGCTGCTCGCATTACCGAATGGGAGAAATGTTGCCAGGCAGCAGCTTTGCTTTTAAAAGAGGAGTCATCCGTAATTACTACCCAGAAACCCGGGGAGGAAAATCTTCTGGCAAATTGGGGGAAAATATTTTCAAAACAAATCAGGGTGGCGAATTTGGTGTTTCTTACCTGAAAGAGTGTGAAGTTGCTGCCCGGTGAAAAATTGCCTACTCCTTTCGCTATTTTTTGCAAAAAGGGGAAGAATCTTTTTAAAGGAAGGTATTCCCCAAAAGGAACAAGTTTAATCTTGCGGTAAATACCTTCCACTCTGTCTCCATCTATAAGAAAAACTGAGTTGTAAAGATTCCCCTTCTCACTGGAAAGAATTCCCGTAAGGAGAGGGATATTGATACTATTACTCAAGTTTATAATTTTATGGAGCATGTCTTCATCCTGGCTGATTATGGTGGGAATAGCTGACTCAGGCAGTATTACTAAATCCACTCCATTCAGGGTATGAGCCAGAGAGGCATAGTAAGAGAAAATCTTTTCTTTGCTATCCTCCTGCCATTTTTCCTCCTGAGAAAAATTTCCGCTTATTATTCCGAGGGAAATAGGCTTATTTTTTGCTGGCGGGTTAGAGCCTAAGAACAGGAAAATCAGGGGGAGAGCTAAAGCTAATATTAAATACTTTTTTTCTTTTGTCCTCAGGTAAAGATAAAGAAGCAAATTGAATAAGAGCAGGATATAGCTTAACCCGTAAAATCCGGTAAAAGGAAGAATACGTAAGAAGTAAGGATGGAGAAACTGTGTGTTAGCCAGGGGAGACCAGGGAAATCCAGTAAACAGGTATCCTCTTATCCACTCCAGCACTACCCAGAAAGAGGGGAGGAGGAGTAATGAGTATTTCACTTTTTTCACCAGTACGCCAAATAAAGCAAAGTAGAGAGAAAGATAAAATATAAGGACAATTGTTCCCAGCCGGGTGATGTTTGTTAACCACCATAGATGGAGAGAGTAAAAAATATAACCCGAGAACAAGGAATAAAAGAATGCTTCCCTGTTATTTCTGTTTTCCAATCCCCAGAAAAAAGGAATAAATGCTATCCAAGCTACAAAACCTGCGCTTACCGGTGGGTAAGAAAGAGAAAGAAGAACTGGGAAAAGGATAAAGGGAAATACTGTCTTCTTCATGTTCTATGTTGGAATCTGCTCAACAGCTCCCTGATGTATTCTCGGGGCACCGGAGTTATGCAGCCCTCTACTCCGATATAGGCTAAGGGAATTCTCCCGATAAAATATTGTAACTGCGAAGCTTAAGGCTTCCTAATTTTGCTTTCTACCTTGAGAGGCAGTCCCCAGAGAGTAATAAATCCTTTTGCTGCGGAGTGTTCAAAGATATCTTCTTCCGAATAAGTAGCTAAGTTCATATTGTAGAGAGAATAAGGAGAAGTTCTTCCTACCACGTTAACCTGTCCCGGCGACAGCTTTATCTTTGCCTTTCCGGTAAGGTTAGTGGATAATTTCTCCACGAAGGCGTCCAATGCTTTTCTCAGGGTAGAGAACCACCAGCCGTAGTAAATTAGCTCAGCATACTTGGAAGAAATTAAATTTTTGAAATTCCTGCTTTCTCTATCCAGGATGAGAGATTCCAATGCTTCTCTAACAGAATGCAGTATCACTGCGGCAGGAGCTTCGTATATTTCCCGGGATTTTATGCCCACTAACCTATCCTCCACCATGTCAATTCTGCCAATCCCATATCTTGCTCCCTGTATATTGAGATAATCAATCAATTCAGTAGGAGATATTCTCTTGTTGTCTATGCTCACGGGAATACCTTTTTCAAATTCCACCTCTATATATTGAGGAGAAGCAGGTGCTTTTTCCGGGGAAGAAGTTATCTGGTAGGCATCTTCCGGGGGTTCTTTCCAGGGGTCCTCTAATTCTCCGCATTCGATACTTATTCCCCAGAGATTCCGATCAATGCTGTAAGGAGTCTTTTTGCTAATTTCCACCGGTATATTATTTCTTTTTGCATATTCAATCTCTTCCTCCCGGGAAAGGAATTCCCACTCCCTGGCGGGTGCAATTACTTTAAGTTCAGGAGATAGAGCCATGAAAGTTAACTCAAATCTTACCTGGTCATTTCCTTTTCCTGTGCACCCGTGTGCTACTGCTTCTGCTTTTTCCTTCTTTGCTACTTCAACTAATTTTTTTGCAATTAGGGGTCTGCCTAAGGCGGTTGCCAGGGGGTACTTACCCTGATAAAGTGCCCCGGCCTTGAGTGCGGGGAATACATACTCCTGCAAAAATTCTTCCCGGGCATCTTCTACATAGGCTTTTACTGCTCCTGTTTTTATTGCTTTATCTTTTACCTCTTGCAAGTTTATGTCCTGTCCCAGGTCGGCAGTGTAAGTAATGACTTCAGCCTGGTATTTTTCTTTTATCCATCTAACCGCAACAGAGGTATCCAGCCCTCCCGAGTAAGCAAGAACAACTTTCATTTTTTCTCTCCTATGGTTTCTAATAGTATCATAAACTCTTTTACTTTTCAGCCTATTTTGGCTGTAGCTCCCTTCCCGAGCGTTTCATTGTCAGAATAATTCTCTCCTGCCAGAAAAACTACCCTTTAATTTATCTACTATTTACAGTAAAATCAATACATGCTCGTGATTCCTCGAGGATTCAAATTTTCCGGTATCTCTTGTGGTATTAAGGAGAAAGGCGGAAAAGATTTAGCTCTGATTTATGCCACTCAACCCTGTGTAGCTTGCGGCATGTTTACTCAGAACAAGTTTAAGGCTCACCCCGTACTTATAGATATTGAAAGACTGAAGGAAGGGGAAGCACAGGTAATCCTGGCCAATAGCGGATGTGCCAATGCTCTCAGCGGTAAAGAGGGGAAGGAAGATGCGTTGGCAATCTCCAGACAGCTTTCCTCTTTGCTGGGTATCAAGGAATCTCACCTGCTTTTAGCTTCTACGGGTGTTATTGGGAAGAGGCTACCGGTAGAGAAAATAAATAAAAGTCTTCCCCTGCTGATAGAAAAAATTAAGGAAGAAGGGGTAGGGGATGCAGCAGAAGCTATTATGACCACGGACACCTTCCCCAAGATTTACTTTATAGAGACAAAAATAAAAGGAAGAGGGAAAAAATCCATAAGGATAGGGGGGATAGCTAAAGGAGCAGGAATGATTTCACCCCAACTGGCTACAATGCTGTGCTTTTTATTTACTGATGCATGTATTGACCGGGAAGCTCTTGGGGAATCTCTAAAAACTGCAGTAGAGGGTTCCTTTAATAGAATACTTGTGGATGGAGATATGTCCACTAATGACACAGTGATAGCATTAGCCAGCGGACTGGCCAGAAATCCGCGCATAAAGACAGATTCCGATAACTTTCCTCTATTTGCCGAATCACTTACCGAAGTTGCCAGGGAACTGGCCAAGATGATAGCAAAAGATGGAGAGGGAGCAACAAAGCTGATAGAAATTAGAGTGAAGGGTGCCTGGGATGCAAAAGATGCTCACCGGGCTGCTCGTTCCATTGCGCGTTCGCCTTTAGTAAAAACTGCTATTTACGGAGGAGACCCTAACTGGGGAAGAATCCTTTGTGCGCTGGGACAGGTGAAAGTAAAATTCAAACCCCACAGGGTGATATTAAAAATCCAGGGAATAAAAGTTTTTGAAAACCTTGAACCAGTAATAAAGGATAGAAAAGAACTTATTAATAAGTTGCAGGAAAAAAAGGTGCTTCTGGAAATAAACCTTCAGCATGGGCATCACCGTACTGTTTTCTGGACCTGTGACCTCACAGAAGAATATGTGAAGATAAACGCACATTACCATACTTAGATTTATGGTAGAATGGATAGACAGGGAAATGGGTATAGAAATTGTAAGTAGAGTGGAGGGTGTTATTACTTCGATTTTGAAGTTTTTAATTTAGAATCGAGAGCGACGAGGTCTCTTGGTACGAGGAGGTGAAATTATGAGAAAAAAAGGCTTCACCCTGTTGGAATTGATTACCGTTATTGCTATTATAGGGGTCCTGGCGGCCATTCTTCTCCCTTCTTTGAATCAGGCAAGGAAAAGAGCGAGAATCGCCAAGGTAAAAACAGAGATGAATAATTTACGAGTAGCTTTGATGACCTATTATGCAGATTTTGGTGGATATCCGAGCAATTATGATCTTCCTCGTACTATTGTAACTGCCAATGATAACGCTGATTCTTCTATAAGAAATGCGCTTCAAAAGCTTGTTGACGAAGGTTATTTTTCCATGGGTAGTGCGCCGCGAGATCCTTTTAATTCATCCAATCCTTACCGCTATTATTCCAATATTGATTTTCCGGGTGGTTCAGCCGATGCTCCCCTGGCTGACTCCTGGATTATGTTTTCCGTGGGACCGGATGGTGTTGATAATGGAGCAGACAACTTCCTGAATGCCTACTCTGACTATAGTTCTTCTTCCGCCTCTGATAATATTTACCTTACCGGACCTTGATAATAGGTAAATGAAATGTTCACACGCGGGAAGAGAAAATAGACACGAGAGTAGCAGGGGGTTGTGATAAAAATTACCTCGATTTAAGAAGTATGCACCATAGGGTGGGTAAGTAGGAGTCTCATTCTCGTCCCTCTTTTCTTGCTGTTTTAAGTAATTAAATCTGATTTTATGGTAAAATAGACAAGCAATGGCGGCGTAGCCAAGTGGCAAGGCAGCGGCCTGCAAAGCCGCGATACCCCGGTTCAAATCCGGGCGCCGCCTCTCCCTTAGGGCGGCAGAGTCCGGGGAGATGAGAGGTGGGGGATTTGAAGCGACAGGGTTGCCTGGATAATTGCCGGGGTGGCGGAAGTTGGCAGACGCAAGGGACTTAAAATCCCTCGCCGTATTTCGGCGTGCCGGTTCAAATCCGGCCCTCGGCACGGGCGGTTAGCTCAGATGGTTAGAGTGTCACGTTGACATCGTGAAGGTCACTGGTTCGAGTCCAGTACCGCCCACCAGCCATCCTGAAATATGGGCAAATTCGGGCGATTAGCTCAGTGGGAGAGCGCCTGCTTCACACGCAGGAGGTCAGAGGTTCAAACCCTCTATCGCCCACCGATTAGATGAGAAAAGGTAAATAGGTAAAGAATGAAATTACAAAAAGAGGATAAGCTTATTATAATATCTGCTTATCCATTCACTTTTTTGCGCCGATTAGCTCAGTGGGAGAGTGCTCCGATGTTACATCGGAATTCAAACCCTATACCGCCTACCAAGATCTACAAAAGCGGATTTGTAGTGTGAAATGAAACATTTCCGAAAGAGCAATAGATGGATTTAGAAACCTTAAGGCATTCTGCTTCTCATATTCTGGCACAAGCAGTAAAAAGACTCTATCCAGATGTTCGCCTGGGAATTGGCCCTGCCATCAAGGATGGATTCTACTATGACTTTGACTCACCTCAGCCATTTACTCCTGAAGATTTGAAAAGAATCGAGAAGGAAATGAGGAAGATTGTAAAGGATAACTATCAGTTTGAAAAGCTGAGTGTGAGTAAAGAAGAAGCAGAAAAAGTTTTTAAAGAAAAAGGGGAGAATTACAAGCTTGAATTATTGAAGGAAATTCCGGATGGTAGTGTTACTCTTTACCGGGATGGAGACTTTACGGATTTATGTAAGGGGCCTCATGTGGAAAGTACCGGAAAGGTAAAGTACTTCAAGTTACTTTCAGTGGCAGGTGCTTACTGGAAGGGAGAGGCAAAGAATCCCATGTTACAGAGAATTTATGGTACTGCTTTTCCCAAAAAAGAAGAGCTGGAGGCATATTTAAAAAGACTTGAGGAAGCTAAGAAACGAGACCATCGTCTGGTAGGGAAGGAGCTGGACCTCTTCAGTACGGAGGAAGAAGCTGGGAGCGGGCTTATATTCTGGCATCCCCGGGGAGCTGTCATCCGTCGGGAAATAGAAGAGTTCTGGTATGAGGAACACCGCAAAAGGGGCTACCAGA
>JAADFP010000042.1 GCA_013152825.1 Caldisericota bacterium
TTAGAGAATGTCCCAGAAAATATTATTTTAACTATTACGGCAGCTGGGGTGGATGGAAGTTTGATGCGCCGGAGAGAACCAGGCAGATTTATATGCTTAAACAGTTGAAGAACCGTTATATGTGGATTGGAGAGGTAGTACACGCCTGTGTCGAGCGGAGTCTGTTAAATATTTATCAGGGAGCTGAAGTGCCTGACCAGGAGGAAATTGTCCAGAGAGCGCGTGAAATGATGCAGGATGGGTTCCGTTCCTCCCGGAGAAAAAGATACCTGAGCAAGCCCAAGACCTGTGCGCTTTTTGAACACGAATACAATATTGATGTGGATGAAGAGGAATGGGAGAGGCTGTTTGATTATGCGGAAAGATGTCTCCGGAATTTTTGCCAGTCTCAATTCTATCGGGAGCTCCCTTCTCTTCCCAGGGAAAGTTGGCTTGAAATAGAACAGTTTTCCCATTTCTGGCTGGACAAGGTAAAAATTTACGTTACGCTTGATTTTGCCTGCAGAAAAGGGGAAGAGGTGTTCATTTATGACTGGAAAACAGGCAAAGGCGGGAATACAGAATCAGATAATATTCAGCTTGCCTGTTATGCGCTTTATGCCATGGAGAAGTGGGGTGTTTCCACCGCTGATATCAGAACCATTGAGTATAACCTGGCCAGGGATGAAATGTGTGAATTTCCTGTGAATGAAGAAATAATTAAAGGGGTCGAGGAATATATAAAAGAAAGCATTAGCAGCATGAAAGCAGTCCTGCGGGACGAGGCTCAGAATGAGGCGGTAGAAACTGACTTCCGTAAGACTGCCAATAAAAATGTATGTAGGCAATGCAACTTTAGGAAAATTTGCACTACTATTGAGAGTAATAGCCAATCTTCTAATCTGGTAAAACCAGAAGAACCAAAAACCCTATCTCTCTTTAATCTCTAAATAACAAGCTCTCTCGATATTTATCGGGAGGTGGGCATGACAGGTAGGCCCGGTATTGGGATAAACCCTAAATTCAAAACCCTAAACACTAAATAAACCCAAAATCCAAATGCTCAAGCTCAAAACTCGCGTACTGAGGGGACCCTGCTCGTTCTCTTCCCTCCTCTGTGCCTCTGCCCGCCCCGATGAACATCTGGGAGCAAGCGGGAATCCACATCCTGCATCGGTCCCCTCCCTACCCACTACTAACTACTCTCCCCAGTCTAACGTCTAGTGTCTATAGTCTAAAGTCTAAAATGAAAGAATTTATTATGATTTTGCAGTATCGTGCTTTACTTCTTGAGTTCTTTTATAAGCTCGGGAAGACGGGAGAGAGCTGCCTTTATTCTCTTTTCCTCGCGATGCTCACGGGCCGGGAATCCGGAAACCGTGAGACCTGCAGGTATATCTTTGGTGACTACGGAACGGGCCAGAACCTTTGCTCCATTGCCGACCTTTACATGGTCGCAAATTGCTGCCTGTCCAGCCAGGATGACTCCATCGCCTATCTTTGTGCTTCCTCCTATCCCTACCTGGGCTACGATAAAGCAGTTTTTACCCACGGTAACGTTGTGCCCAATCTGCACCAGGTTGTCAACTTTGGTCCCTTTCCCGATAACCGTGTTGCCGATGGTGCCTCGGTCTATGGTAACATTGGCGCCGATCTCTACCTCATCTTCAATAATTACCCCACCAATATGGGGGATTTTCTGTATCTCGCTTTTTTCTTGATGATAACCAAATCCGTCGCTACCAATAACACTGCCACTGTGGATTATTACCTTTTTACCTATTTTTACTCCTTCCTTTACTGTTACCCGGGGACGGAGGTGAGTTTCTTCTCCTATCCTTGCGTTCCTCCCAATATAGCAATAAGTAGAAATAATAGCGTTTTTACCTATTTCTGCTCCTTCTTCAATAACTGCATAGGGACCCACATGCACTCCTTCGGCCAGTTTTGCCTGGGGGGAAATTATAGCAGTGGGATGAATCCCTTCTTCTCTTCTTGCTCCTTTCCAGGAGCTTAGCAAGGTAGTTAGAGCAGAATAAGGGTTATCCGTTACTATAACGGGCTTACCATTTGGAGGAATAGAAGGGGTTATTATTACGGCTGAAGCCTGGGTGGTCTTGTAATAGGGAAGGAAGCGAGGGTTAAAGCAGAAAGTTATATCTCCCTTTTTTGCTTCTTCGATAGGGGCAATACCTGTAATTGCTACTGTTTCGTCCCCTATTATTTTCCCCCCTATTAATTTGCTGATGTCTTTCAAAAGCATTTTCATATCTTATAGGATATAGTCAAATATCATGCCAAACCTGATTTACTGTTGGGAGTTAACCCTGTATCCCTTTCCCTTGAAGTGTTTCGGGGATTTTGCGGCGTTTTGTGGCCACGGGAAATTACCTCCAATATTGTGGTTATTTTTCTACATTTGTGGTATTTCTCCTGCGGAAATTCTCTGGATAAAGCCGATACTTCTTCAACTTGAGATAAAGATTCTTCCTATCTATACCTGCTTCCTGGGCTGTCTTGCTGACATTCCCCCCAAACTTTTCCAGAAGGGAGGCAAAATAATTCTTCTCAAATTCTTCCAGAATCTTGTTCTTGCCTTCCTGGTAGGAGGAGAAGGAAGGTAAGTGAGCGGGAATCGGAATATGGAAATACTCTTTTTTAAGCATTTTCCCTTCGCACAAAACCATGGCCCTCTCTACTAAATTTTCCAGTTCCCGCACGTTCCCGGGCCAGTTATACTGCATGAGAAGCTGGAGGGCATCCGGCTCTATACCTGCTACCTTCTTATTAAGTTTTTGGGAATAAACTTTTATAAAGTGGTTTATCAAAAGTGGAATGTCTTCTTTCCTTTCTCTGAGAGGAGGAAGATGTATGGGGAAAACATGCAAGCGAAAATAGAGATCCTCCCGGAAGGTTCCTTCCTGCACGGATTGTTTTAAATCCTGGTTAGTTGCGGCTACTACCCGTACATCTACTTTTATTACGCGGTTACTTCCCAGGGGCTCAATTTCTTTTGTCTCCAGAAACCGCAGGAGCTTGGATTGCAGGGAGAGCGAAAGCGAACCTATCTCATCCAGAAAAAGGGTTCCGTGCTCTGCTAATTCTATCTTACCCTTTTTATCCTGTAAGGCTCCGGTAAATGTTCCTTTCTTGTGCCCGAATAATTCGCTTTCCAGAAGATTCTCTGGTATGGCTGCACAGTTTACCACTATATAGGGGCCGTTTCTACGCGGGCTAAGTTTATGCACTGCCCGGGCCACGAGTTCTTTCCCTGTGCCCGTTTCTCCCCAGATGAGAATGGTAGTATTCTGAGGGGAAACCTTTTTCACCAGCTGCATAGCTCTTTTCAGCGAGTTGCTTTCCCCTACGATCTCACCCTGCAGAATTTTTTCTTTCAGGGTTATATTTTCTTCTTCCAGGTTCTTCATGTGCAGGGCTTTCTTAACTACTTCTTTTAACTCTTCCAGGTTTAGAGGTTTAGTCAGGTAGTGGAATGCCCCGCTTTTCATGGCTTCTACTGCACTTTCCACTGTGCCAAATGCGGTAATCACGATTACCTGTGTATAGGGATAGATATCCTTGATTTTTTTCAGCAGTCCCATTCCGTCCATTCCCGGCATTTTTAAGTCCGTGATTACTATATCGTATATAGTCTCCTCCATCATTTGCAGGGCTTCCCGGGCAGATGTGGCTTTATCTACCTGGTGTCCCTCGTTTTTCAGATTTATCTCCAGAAGCCGGGTCATCTTGACCTCGTCATCCACGGTAAGTATTCTACTCATTCTTTCTCCTTGGGAAATATAAGGCGGAAGAGTGCACCTTCCCCTGGTTTGCTTTCTACTTTTATTTCTCCCCGGTGGAATTTTACTATCTTGGCTACTATGGATAATCCTAATCCGGTTCCCTCCGGGCGGGTGGTAAAGAAAGGTTCAAAAATTTTGTCTGTTATTTCCTGGGGAATTCCTGTGCCGGTATCCTTGACTCTAATCTCCATTTTCCCGTTTTGACTCTTTAGCCCTACAAAAAGCTCTCCTCCTTCAGGCATGGCTTCAAGTGAGTTAAGGATGAGGTTGAGAAAAAGGTGGTGAAACTGTTCCGGGTCGCAGGAGAAATAACAATTGTTATAGGGAAAATCTTTAACCAGTTTAATGTTTCTCTTTTTGAATTCTCCCCCCAGTACGCTTAGAATCCTTTCCATGAGTTCTTTCATCTCCGTTTTCTTCTTATGGGGGCGAGGCAGCCGGGCTAACTGCAGGAAATCTTTTACTACTCTTTCCAGGCGTTCCGATTCTTCTATTATAAATTCCAGAAGTTCTTTTTCTTCTTCTTTATCTGTCTTCCTCTCCTTCAAAGTCTGGGCAGAATTCTTTATCACTCCCAGTGGGTTTCTTATTTCATGGGCAATACCTGCGGCAATTTCTCCCACGGTAATAAGTCTCTCGCTCTTCCTCAGTTCTTCCTGTATAGCACGGGTTTCTTTGAGTTCCTGAGCCATGTCGTTGAAAGCCTTTGCCAGACGCCCTATCTCGTCCTTGGTTCGCACCGGTATATACTGGTCCAGGTCCCCTTCTGCAATTGCACGCGCACCCTGTGTAAATTCTTTTATCGGTTTCATTACTGCTCTGGCCAGGATATAACCCAACACGGCGGCAACGAAAAACCAGGAAAGCAGGAAATAGGGGAAGAAGCGAATAATTACTGATTGAAAGGTATATCTCTTGGGAAATCCGAGCACAAGCACTCCCAGCACTTTCCCTTTTTCTCCCAGGAGCGGCTCCAGGTGGAGAGCATAGGGGTTATTTCCTATTTCCCCGTTGGCTTCATAATACGCCTTGTGGTTTTTCAGTAAGGCAACTTTTGCTTCAGGCGAGAGGGTGATCTCTTCAAATAATGCTTTCTGTAAATCATCTTCTTCCTTGCCTTTCTGGTATATGCGTACTTCCAGACCCAGTGAACGGGAAAGAAATTGGGTAAAGCGGTTCCCCAAGAAATACCCCAGGATAACCCTTCCCTGGTTTCCTCCTCCCAGAATAACCGGCACTACTGCTCCTGCTATCAGGCTTCTGAATTCTTCTGTTTCCAGGAGAAATATGTGTTTCCCTGGCTTTCCTATTTCCCCTTCTCTAACCAGGATAACGTCTATGGGAAACTCTCCCTTAAAAAACTTCAGAAAAGTTTCCATGCCGCGGGCATCCTTGGCTAAAAAGTACTCCCTGAATTTACCTTCCTGCACCAGGATTTTCCCGATTATCTCGGCTTTTTTCTCTAATTCCTCTATTCTTCCCGTGCTGACTTCTGCCGCTTGAGATAACCTCCCTTTCATCTCCCTTTCCAGGCGTATATTCACCAGGTGGGTGGAGATTAAGAAGGAAAAAAGAAGAGGGGAAAGGGCTACTACTATGAAAGAGATGATGATTCTGTTTTCTAATCTACCGCGAGAAATTCCCATTACTGTGGAAATTATACCACAGTTGGATAGATAAAAGAAATCGGTTATACTTACCCAGTCGGTGGTTCTAAAATGCAGATAGAAGGGTACGTTTTGAGAAAAATATGTGAGATATTCAGCAAGAATGCTGTTCCCATTTATCTGGTGGGAGGCTCGGTAAGAGATATGCTTATGGGGAAGGAGAGTGATGATCTGGATTTTGCTACTCCTCTCTCTCCAGAGGAAATGAAGAAGATTTTTAGAAAGGAAAGAATACGCGTTTACCCGGTAGGTATAGAGTTTGGCACGATAGGAGTTATTCTGGAGGGAAAGGAGGTGCACATAACCACTTTTCGGCGCAAGGAAAAGTATCCTCCCAAAAGCAGAAAGCCACAGGTAGAGTTAGGCGGGAGTATAGAAGAGGACCTTTCTCGCCGGGACTTCACGGTAAATGCCATGGCCTTAACTCCCCAGGGAGAGCTTATCGATCCATTTAACGGACGGGAAGACCTGAAGAGGAGGATACTGAGACCGCCCATAGATCCAGATGTCTCTTTCTCGGATGACCCCTTGCGTATGCTCAGGGCTTTCCGGTTCCAGTCTCGGCTGGGATTCGAAATAGAAAAGAATACTCTCTCTTCCATAGGAAGGAATGCTTTCCGGATGTTATTTCTTTCTCCCGAGAGAATCCAGGTGGAGATGGATAAGATACTCACCGGTGAGTTTGTAAGGAAGGCTCTGGAAGGTATAGTGGAAAGCAGGCTGGCCAGTTTTTTCCTGCACGAACTTGTTCCGCTAAAAGGGTTACACCAGTCAACGGAATTTCATCACAAAGATGTCTGGAAACACACACTGCGTGTGGTAGAAAATGTCGCTCCAGAACCACATTTGCGCTGGGCAGCACTTCTGCACGATATAGCTAAACCCTATACCCGGAGCATAGAAGATAAGGAAATACATTTTTACCGCCACGAAGAGCTGGGAGCAAAGATTACCTACTATATATTAACCCGTCTCAGGTATCCTAAGGATTTTATAAAAAAGGTGTGCTTTTTAATAGCACACCACATGCGTCCTGCTTTTTATGCTTCCAACTGGACTGACTCTGCGGTAAGAAGATTTATGCGGGATATGGGAGAAAACCTGCCTGATGTCCTCACTCTGGCCAGGGCGGATATTACTTCTTATCGGCCGGAACGGGTAAAGAAGAGAATAGAATTACTGGAAGAACTGGAAAAGAGGATAGAAGCATTCCGATCCGTTAAGGAAATTATCTATCCAGTAGATGGAAAAGAAATAATGGCAAGATTTAATATTCCTCCTGGTCCCCTGGTAGGAAAGATTAAGGAATGTATCAGGGAGGGGGTAGAAAAGGGGGAATTGCCCGGCGAATCTGCTGATAAGGAAATATACTTCCAGTACGCAAAAAACAAACTCCTACTGGAAGAGGATTAAAGAGACTTTAGACTATAGACATTAGACGTTAGACTGGGGAGAGTAGTTAGTAGCGAGTAGATAGTAGTGGGTAGGGAGGGAAGAGTTAATTACTATTTTGGGGTTGGTAGTTGCAGGATAAAGGGAAAGTTTTCCCTATCTACTGAGACAGTAGCAGGAAAGGGGTAATGGAAAGGATGCAGGATGCCAGCTCTACCTGTCATACCCGCGGAAGCGGGTATCCAGAGATGGAGAGAAGTGAATAGGTGAGTAGGTGAGGGGCACAAAGGTACAAAAGGGGCTCCGGGTAGGGGGAGAGACGGTTGACGGATAGCGGATACCGTTTCGCACCACGCAACCGATTACCGCTTACCGGCAAATAGCAACGAAAAAAGCTTAGTCTCCTGGTATCCTGCTTTCAGGGGTGTAAATTTAGAGTTTGGTGTTTAGAGTTTTAGTTTTGGATTTATAAATTATTGGGGTAGATTTATTTCTTCTTTTTTAATAAAATTATAGCGGCATGAGTTATAAAGTAACCCTTATTCCAGGAGATGGCATTGGCCCCAGTATAGTAGAGGAAGCAGTAAAGGTAGTGGAAGCAACCGGGGTGGAGATAGAGTGGGAGGTAAAAGAAGCGGGGGAAGGAGCCATGGAGAAGTATGGTACTCCTTTGCCTGAGGAAGTCCTGGAGTCTATCAGGAGAAATAAAGTGGCTTTAAAGGGGCCTATTACCACTCCTGTTGGCTCAGGTTTTCGCAGTGTTAACGTGGCTCTCAGGAAAATGCTTACCCTGTATGCTAATCTAAGACCAGCCATAACTTTCCCGGGAGTTCATGGGATTCCTTTCGACAACATTGACCTGGTTATGGTTAGGGAAAATACTGAAGGGCTTTATAGTGGAGTGGAACATTTTGTTGACGAGGATAAGACAGCGGCAGAGAGCATAAAGATTATCACTCGTAAGGCATCGGAGCGTATAATCCGCTTTGCTTTTGAATATGCCCGGAGGGAAAAAAGACGAAAGGTAACCCTGGTACATAAGGCAAACATCCTCAAGTTCACAGACGGCCTGTTTCTGGAAATAGGGAAGGAAATATCTTTGCAATACCCGGATGTGGAATTTGAGGATAGGATAATTGACAACATGTGTATGCAGTTGGTAAAAAAGCCTTATCTTTATGATGTCATTGTTACTATGAATCTCTATGGGGATATCCTTTCCGATTTATGCGCGGGACTGGTAGGCGGCCTGGGGTTGGCACCCAGTGCAAATGTGGGAGAGGGCCTGGCTGCTGTCTTTGAACCCGTGCATGGCAGTGCTCCCAAATATACAGGGAAAAACAAGGTGAATCCCTGTGCTACCATTCTTTCTGCTGCCATGATGTTAAAATATCTGGGCGAAAGGGAAAAGGGTGAGGCAATCTATCGTGCCATAAGGGAGGTCATTTGTGAAGGCACATCTTTGACCTATGATTTAATAGAAAACCCGGACAAATCTGTAGGTACCAGGGAAATAGGCACTGCCATAGCCCAGAAGGTAAAGGAGTTGCTGAATGCCTAATGTGGTGGTAATAGGGACACAATGGGGCGATGAAGGAAAGGGGAAGATAATTGATATTATTACCCCCTACTTTGACTTTGTAGTGCGTTTCCAGGGTGGGAATAATGCAGGCCATACGGTAATTATTGGCAAAGAGACCTTTACCCTCCATTTGATACCTTCTGGTATTTTACATCCGGGCAAGGAGCTGATTATAGGTAATGGTGTGGTTATAGATCCGCCTGCGCTTATTGCAGAGATGGAAGGTTTAAGAAAAAGGGGCATTGAGGTCAACCCGGACAACCTTCATATAAGCAAGGGGGCCCATGTTATTTTTCCCTATCATAAACTCTCTGAGAAAATTAGAGAAGAGGGAAGTATAGGAAGAATAGGAACCACCCGGAGGGGGATAGGCCCCTGTTACATGGATAAAGCTGCCCGGGTAGGAGTACGCATGGTGGATTTACTGTACCCGGAAGTCCTGGAACGCAAGTTAAAAAGAAACCTGGAAGAGATTAATCTTATTTTTACGAAGATCTATGGAGGCGAGCCAATAGAATTCTCTTCGCTTTACGAAAATTACCTAAATTATGGGAAACTATTATCTCCTTATATTAAGGATACTTATCTCCTGTTGAACAGGGCATTAGAGCAAAAGAAAAGTATTCTCTTTGAAGGGGCCCAGGGCACCCTCCTGGATGTGGACTTTGGCACCTATCCTTATGTTACTTCTTCCAACGCCTCTGCAGGAGGGGCCTGTACAGGGTCAGGGGTGGGCCCTATCCATATAGATAGTGTAGTAGGTATCATGAAAGCTTACACCACGCGTGTGGGAGAAGGCCCTTTCCCCACGGAAATAAAAGACGAATTAGCAGATAGGCTAAGAAATGCAGGCCCTATTGGGGAGTATGGCCGGAGCACCGGCAGGCCCCGTAGGTGCGGATGGCTGGACCTGGTAGCGGTAAAAAAATCAATCATGGTAAACGGGATAAACAAGCTTATTCTTACCCGGCTGGATATTTTGGGGTATGTGGATAAAATTAAAGTGTGTACACACTATCTCTGGAAAGGTAAAAAAATTGAATTTCTCTCCGAGGAGATAAACCTATGGAAGGAAGCTGTTCCTGTATATGAAGAAATGGAAAGCTGGGAGGGGGATATAAGCCGGGTGAAAAAATTTGAGGAACTTCCCATACAAGCCCAAAAGTATGTGGAAAGAATAGAAAAAGAATTGGGCAGAAAAATTTCTCTTATTTCCGTGGGCCCCGGGAGGGAGGAAGTTATCCAGCGGGAACCTATATTCTAAGTTTTCCAAGTTTTGGTATAATTAGAGGATTTTAATTTGGAAGATACGGGGAGTTGGGGGAAAAAATATATATATCTTTACTTACTCCGGCTCCGCATGATATAGGAGAAGTGGTTATTTGAGGGGCATTAACTCAGTTGGTAGAGTAACGGCCTTTTAAGCCGTGAGTCGGAGGTTCGATTCCTCCATGCCCCACAATATTTGAGAAATGGGTATTTTGTCCCCATCATCTAGCCCGGCCTAGGATACCAGACTTTCGATCTGGGTACGGG
Source organism: Caldisericota bacterium (assembly GCA_013152825.1). Taxonomy (GTDB): domain Bacteria; phylum CAIJMQ01; class CAIJMQ01; order JAADFP01; family JAADFP01; genus JAADFP01. Next base: position 9,960 of record JAADFP010000042.1, read on the forward strand.
GGTTCGAATCCCCCTGGGGACACTGAAGTAGCGAGGAGATGAAAAAAGTAGGGGGAAAGGAAATAGTTTTGAGTTCTTATTTCTTGTACACTGGTGCTCTGTCCTATGGTCTTTAGTCTAAAGTCTATAGTCTGTTCTCAAAGGAGAACATTTTGCGAGTAGTGTGTGTAATCCCTGCACGTTATGATTCAAGACGCCTTCCAGGGAAGCCACTTCTCAAAATAAGAGGTAAAACTCTAATCCAGTGGGTTTTTGAAAACGCGCAAAAGATTCCTGCCTGTGAAAATATCTGGGTGGCCACGGATGATGAAAGGGTGGCAGAATGCGTAGAGAGGTTTTCCGGGAATGTAATATTGACTTCATCCGCAATTTCTTCCGGCACCGATAGGGTAAGGGAAGCCTCGGCAAAATTGGGACTAAAGGAAGACGACATTGTTATTAACCTGCAGGGCGATGAGCCGATTATAGATGTAAGCAGTGTGGAAAGATTGGTGGCAGAATTCTTGGAACATTCGTCTTTACTTATGGGCACTCTTGCTTTTCGCAGTGAGAACAAAGAAGAGTTTTACAATCCCAATGTAGTAAAGGTAGTAATTGATAAAAAGGGCTTTGCCCTATACTTTTCTCGCAGTCCTATTCCTTATCCCAGAGATACGGATGGGATAAACTTTTTAAAGCATCTGGGTATTTATATTTTTCGCTATTCCTTCCTTAAAAGGTGGGATTCATTCTCGCCTTCTCGGCTGGAGGAGACAGAAAAGCTTGAGCAACTCAGGGTTCTGGAAAACGGCTATCCCATAAAGGTTTTACTTTCGGACAGGGATTCCTGCGGTGTGGATACACCGGAAGATCTGCAATTTATGGAGGAAAACATTGAAAAATTCCAAAGGTAAATTTATTTTTATCACCGGTGGAGTAGTTTCTTCTTTGGGGAAAGGTATTGCTGCTGCTTCTGTGGGTAAACTATTGGAATCCAGGGGGTTCCGGGTGACTTTTCTTAAGTTCGATCCTTACATAAATGTAGATCCGGGCACCATGAATCCCTACCAGCATGGAGAAGTATATGTAACAGAGGACGGGGCTGAAACAGACCTGGATTTGGGGCATTACGAAAGGTTTACCTCTACCACTCTTTCCCGGGACAACAATGTAACCAGTGGGCAGGTTTATTACTCTGTAATTATGAAAGAAAGAAAAGGTGATTATCTGGGGAAAACCATCCAGGTTATTCCTCATATCACCAACGAGATAAAACGCCGGATTAAAAAATTGGCTACCAATGACATAGACGTAGTAATTGTAGAAATAGGGGGAACAGTAGGAGATATTGAAAGCTTGCCCTTTCTGGAATCTATCAGGCAATTCCGCTTTGATGTAAAAAGAGAAAACGTCCTTTACATCCATGTTACCCTTGTACCCTACATAAAAGCAGCACAGGAAATAAAAACCAAGCCTACCCAGCATTCTGTGCAGAGACTGAGAGAGATTGGTATTCAGCCGGATATCCTGCTCTGCCGCACAGAGAAAAGGTTCACAGAAAAAGTCAGAGAGAAAATCTCCTTATTTACCAATGTAGAAAAGAGGGCCGTGATTCCAGCCTGTGATGTAGGGTGTGTGTATGAGATTCCTCTAAAACTGGAGAAGGAAGGGCTCACTGATATTGTCCTGGAGTATCTTCGCCTGAAACCCAGGAGAGAAGATCTTAAAGAGTGGAAAAATATGGTCAAAAATATTTACCAATTTAAGAAATCTGTAACCATAGGTATAGTGGGCAAATATGTAGAACTGCAGGATGCTTATAAGAGCATTATGGAAGCGCTTACCCATGGGGGTATCGCCAATAAAGTAAAGGTAAACATTAAATGGGTTGAGGCGGAAAAGCTGGAAAGGGAGGAGGACTTGGAGGAAGCCTTTGCAGATGTACAGGGCATACTTGTTCCAGGAGGTTTTGGCGAAAGGGGTATTGAGGGAAAAATTAATGCAGTCAGGTGGGCCAGGGAAAATAATATGCCGTTTTTTGGAATATGTTTGGGGATGCAATGTGCAGTAATTGAGTTTTCCCGTCATGTATGCGGAATGCAGGATGCTAATTCCACCGAGTTTGATCCAGATACCTCTTACCCGGTGATAGATTTTCTCCCGGAGCAGAGAAAGGTCAGCGTAAAGGGTGGCAGCATGAGATTGGGAGATTGGGTGCCTATCCTTTACGCATAAAAGAAAATACCCTCCTTTATAAACTATACGGTGTAACAGAAAGCCAGGAGAGGCATAGACATCGCTATGAAGTAAACCCGGAATATATCTCTATGCTGGAGAATAAAGGACTTATTGCCTCAGGTATATCCCCGGATGGTAAATTGGTAGAAGCCGTAGAGCTTGAAGAGCATCTTTTTTTCGTAGGATGCCAGTACCATCCGGAATTTAAGTCCAGGCCTAATTCTCCCCATCCTATTTTCCGGGGTTTTATAACGGCCTCTCTTAAAAAATGAATTTTGATCGTGGTATAATAAAATGGGGAATTGAGAACATTTGTAATTTACAGTGTTCCATTGGTACATGGGTATTAGAGTCAGCGTGATTATATAAAATTATGTCTAATCGTGAACAGGAGATCTGGAAAGATATTTTAGTAAACATCGGGTTAGTAACGGAAGACCAGCTTTCCTTTGCTCTGCGTGAACAGGAAGAAACAGGAGAAAAACTAAGCGATATACTGGTCAGAATGGGATATATCAGCAGAGAAGATCTGACCAGAGCTTTAAGCGCCCATTTCGGGTTAATTCCGGTTAAACTTTCCGATTATCATCCTACGGAAGATGTTATCGCTCGTGTACCTCCCCCGCTGGTGAGAAAGTATAAGATCATCCCCCTGGAATATAAGGAGGGAGTTCTTACCATAGCAGTGGCTGATCCCCTGGATTTTTTAAGTATTGATAGCCTGGAGAAGATTCTGGGGGTTAAATTGAAAGCAGTTCTTACCTCGGATAGAGAGATTGAGCAGGCTATCAGTCGTTACTATGGGGTGGAAGAAGAAACCATAGATACAATTTTGGAGGAATTAACCGAGCAAGATATAAGCTTTGCCGAAGGAGTAGCCCAGGAAGCAGAAGAAGCAGAATTAGCGGAAGAAGCTCCCATAATTCGTTTGGTAAGTTTGCTTATCCTGGAGGCTTTTAGGTCGCGTGCCAGCGATATTCATGTAGAACCCATGTCCGGGAGATTGAGGATAAGATACCGGGTAGATGGAATTCTGCATGAAGTGCCTGCTCCGCCCAAGCGGCTGGAAGGAGCGGTAATTTCTCGTATCAAGATTCTGGCCGGGATGGATATAGCAGAAAAGAGACTTCCCCAGGATGGTCGAATAATGGTAAATGTCCTGGGAAGACATCTGGACCTTCGTGTGTCTTCTCTCCCCGGTATCCATGGGGAGAGTGTGGTGATGAGAATCCTGGATAAATCCAGCCTTCTATTAGGTATTACTGAACTGGGGTTTCTGGAAGAAGACCTGGATAAGTGGAAAAGAGTAATTACGCTTCCCAATGGGATTATTCTGGTAACCGGGCCCACTGGAAGTGGAAAAACTACTACTCTTTATGCAGTTCTTAATGAATTAAACCTGCCGGATCGTAAAATTATTACCATTGAAGATCCGGTAGAGTACCAGATATCGGGGATAAACCAGCTGCAGGTAAAACCCCAGATAGGGCTTACTTTTGCTTCTTCTCTCAGGTCTATATTGCGTCAGTCTCCCGATATAATCATGGTGGGAGAAATCAGGGATACTGAGACGGCGGAAATTGCGGTAAGAGCTGCACTAACCGGACATCTGGTATTCTCCACTTTACATACCAATGATTCAGCTGGAGCAGTCACCCGGCTTATAGATATGGGGATAAAACCCTTCCTGGTAGCTTCTGCAGTGCAGGCAGTAATGGCTCAGAGACTGGTAAGGAAAGTTTGCCCTAAGTGTACGGAGCCCTATCAGCCTGAGGAGTCTGTGTTAAAAGAAATAGAACGAATGATGGGTACCCTGGAAGGGGCTAACTTTGTCAAAGGCAAGGGATGCCCGGAGTGCAATATGAGTGGGTACCGGGGAAGAATTGCCATATTTGAGCTTTTGGTGGTAACTGAGGAAGTGCGGCGGATTGTTCTCTCCCGGGCTACCAGTTTTGAAATCAGGGATCTCGCGCGCAGTCAGGGCATGAAACTTCTTCGGGAAGACGGATGGATAAAGGTTTACCGGGGTATTACCACGGTGGAAGAAGTACTTAGAGTAACACAACAGGATATAGTAGAAGGAGCAGTGTGATGCTGGAAATTGGTGAACTTTTAAGAATAGTAGTAGAAAGGAATTCTTCTGATTTGCACCTGGTGGTGGGTAAGCCGCCTGTATTACGGATAAATGGACGTTTAGATATACTGGATTACGAGCCGCTTACTCCGGAAGATACAGAAAGAATGATGAAAAGTATTGCCTCTCCCGCTCACCAGCAGAGAGTAAGAGAAGTGGGAGGTACAGAATTTGGTTTTGCCTTTGGAGATTTGGCCCGCTTCAGGGTAAGTGTCTACCGGGAAAAGGGGAGACTAAGCATTGCCATGCGTCTTATTCCGTATAAGCTCTTAACTTTTGAGCAGATAGGGCTTTCTGATAAAATGAAGGAAATTCTCTACCGTCCCCGAGGGCTGGTGCTGGTAACCGGCCCAACCGGAAGTGGAAAAACCACTACCTTAGCCACCATGATAGATTATATAAATACCTATCGTGATTGCCATATTATTACTATCGAGGATCCCATAGAATACTACCACGATCATAAGAGAGGTATAGTTTCTCAAAGAGAGGTAGGAGTGGATGTCCCCCTTCTTTTGCAGATGCGATAATCAGGTCATTGAGGCAGGACCCCGATGTGATAATGATAGGAGAAATGAGAGATTTATCCACTATTGAAGCAGCACTTATGGCGGCAGAAACGGGGCACCTGGTTTTTTCTACACTCCATACCACGGGAGCAGCGCAAACTATTGATAGAATAATAGATGCTTTCCCCACAGAAAGACAGGAGCAGGTAAGGGTGCAGGTCTCTTCTTACCTGATAGCGGTAATTTCCCAGGCACTTCTTCCCAAAGCTACCGGGTCAGGCAGGGTGGCAGCATTCGAAATAATGGTGGCTATCCCAGCCATTCAGAGTTTAATCAGGGAAAGAAAGACCTACCGTATAACTTCATTTATCCAGACCGGTGCCCGTTACGGGATGAAGACCCTCGATCAGCATCTGTTTGAACTTTACAACCGGGGTGAAGTAAGTTATGAGGAGATAATGATAAGGGCGCAGAATCCTGAGGAGTTACAGCAAAAAGTGGAGGGTAAGTAAAAAATGCCGACAGGCAGAAAAAAATTAGGGGAACTACTCCTGGAAAAGGGGGTTATTACTGAAAAGCAGCTCCAGCAGGCACTGGAAGAGCAGGAAAAAACAGGTAAGCTTCTGGGTAGAGTATTGGTGGATCTGGGGCTGGTAAAGGATGAGGATATTCTTGCGGTTTTAGGTGCTCAAACCGGTATGCAGGAGGTGGATATCTCGAACATAGAGGTGTCGCCTCAGCTTTTAGAAAAGGTGCCTGGACCTGTAGCCAAGGCATACAAAATAGTGCCTCTCCGCATGGAGGGAAACACTCTCCTGGTAGCTATGGGGGACCCTCTTAATATCCAGGCACTGGATGATTTAAGATTTTTACTTGATTGTGACGTAAAAGGGCTTATAAGTAATGAGCAGGCAGTAAATGAAGCTATCGACAGGCTATACGGAGGGGAGATGGAGACGGTAGAAGACCTTTTAAAAGAACTGGAAGCAGAAGCAGCTCCCCTGGAAGAAGCGGAAGAAAGGGCAGTAGAAGATATTCAGGCTTTAGAGCAGCTGGCGCATGAAGTTCCCGTGGTCAAACTTCTTAACCTGGTGCTCATCCAGGCTATAAAGGATAAAGCCAGCGATATACACTTTGAGCCTTTTGAAGATCAATTTCGCATACGATACAGGGTGGATGGAATTCTCTACGAGATGGTCCCGCCACCCCGGCACTTTGCTCTGGCTGTGAATACCCGAATAAAAGTCATGGCGGACATGGATATTGCCCAGAGACGTGTGCCTCAGGATGGCCGTATAGAACTGCACATGGGAGGAAGAGAGGTTGACCTGCGAGTTTCTACCATTCCCACCGTGCATGGCGAAAGTGTGGTAATGCGAGTCCTGGATAAAAGTGTTTTAATGCTTTCCCTGGAAAAGCTGGGGTTTGCCGAAGATGACCTGGAAAAAACAAATAAACTGATTTCCAAGCCTAATGGGATAGTTTTGGTAACCGGTCCTACCGGTTGTGGCAAAACTACTACTCTCTATGCTTGCCTGAGAAAGATAAATTCACCCGAGGTCAAGATAATCACCGTAGAAGATCCGGTGGAATACGACATAGAAGGAATTCACCAGGTACAGGTGAAACAGTCAATAGGGCTTACCTTTGCCACTACCTTGAGGCATATCCTGCGCCAGGACCCGGATATTATCCTGGTAGGAGAAATCAGGGATTTGGAAACTGCAGAGATGGCCATACAGGCTTCTCTTACCGGTCACCTGGTTTTTGCTACCTTGCATACCAATGATTCTCCTTCCGCTATTACCCGTTTAATCGACATGGAAGTAGAGCCGTTCCTTATCAGCTCCACGTTAGAGGCAATAATGAGCCAGAGGCTGGTTAGGGTTATTTGCAAGGTGTGTAAGGAGGAGTACGAGCCATCCCCGGAGGAGCTGGAACTTTTAGAGATGGAGCCTTCCGAAGCAAAGAAGCATAAATTTTACAGGGGTAAAGGCTGCTCCGCCTGTAATAATATTGGGTATATGGGCAGGACTGGCATATATGAAATTTTGCTTATGAACGAAGAATTGAGAAGAGCTGTGGTGGACAAAGCCTCGGCAGGTGAGATAAGAGAAATAGCCTTGAAATATGGGATGAAAACACTAAGGCACGATGGGTTAGACAAAATTTTTAAGGGGGTTACTACTATCGAAGAAGTGGTAAGGGAGACCACCGGATATGTATAAAGTTTTGCAGCGAATTTTTTTAAAACCCGATACAAGGGGGGTGAGATAAATGGCGCTCTATAACTATGTAGCTTTGAATCCTCAGGGTAAAGAAGTCAAGGGTACTATTGAAGCTGATAACCCTTCCCTCGCTGCCACCCAGGTAAGAGAAATGGGATACTTCCCTACCCGTATCAAGGAACAGAAATTACCTTCAGCAGCACAGAAAAAGAAGAAAGAAGGTGGCGCCCTTCAGATGACCATAAAGATACCCGGCCTGACTACCCGGGTTAAGCCCAAGCAACTCACCGAATTTACCCGTCAGTTGGCTACTCTGATTGATGCAGGATTGCCATTAGTGAGAAGTCTCAATATCCTGAGAGATCAGGCCAAGCCCGGCGTATTAAAAGACATCTTAACCGATTTAGTGGAAAGAATAGAAGGAGGAAGTACTTTTTCAGATGCCCTGGCGCAGCATCCCCACAGCTTCTCCAAGCTCTATATAAACATGGTAAAAGCAGGCGAACTGGGTGGTATCCTGGAAGTAGTGCTTAACCGGACAGCGGAATTTATGGAAAAGGAGCTTGCTCTCCGGGGGAAAATAAAGGGAGCTATGATTTATCCTGTAGCAGTGGCTTTTGTAGCGGGGGGTATCGTAGGTTTTATTATGACTTTTATTATTCCTACCTTTAAGAAAATGTTTATTTCATTTGGAGGAACGGGAGCTGCCTTGCCTCTTCCCACCCGGGTACTCATCACTATGTCTGATTTGATAAAAACAAAATGGTACTATGGAATAATAGGAATAATCCTGCTTGTGATTATATTCAAACTCATTGCCAGGACATCCAAAGGTAAATATGTGATAGATTTCTTGAAATTGAAGATGATTATCTTTGGCCCGCTATTCTTGAAAACTGCTATCGCCAGATTTTCCCGTACATTGGGGACCCTCATAAATAGTGGTGTGCCCATACTCCAGGCACTGGCTATTGTGAAAGAAACAGCGGGCAACGAGGTTATATCCAGAGCAATGGTAAAAGTGCATGACTCCATAAGAGAAGGAGAAAGCATTGCCAAGCCACTGGAGGACTCGCGGGTGTTCCCTCCTCTGGTAGTGCACATGGTAGGTGTGGGAGAGGAGACAGGTGCTCTGGATACCATGCTTATAAAAGTAGCGGATGCCTACGAGGACGAAGTGGATACAACAGTAGCGGGGTTAGCTTCTGTTCTGGAGCCTTTACTCCTGGTAGGAATGGGGCTTGTGGTAGGTTTTATCGTGATTTCTCTCTTCCTCCCTCTCATAAAAATAGCCCAGATGATTCATTAAATGCCTCTTATTATTCTCGTAGAGGATGATGCAGGGTTAAGGAAGAACCTTTCTTTTCTTCTGCAGGAAGAAGGGTTTCAGGTGGTTTCCTTTCCCACCGCTGAGGAAGCGGAAGAAAAGCTAAGAGAGATTTCTCCTGATTTGGTCATTACTGACCTGAGACTTCCGGGCATCAGCGGGTTAGAGTTTGTCTCTCACCTTAAAGAAAAAGCTCCCCGTGTTCCGGTAATCATAATTACTGCCTATGCCACCCTGAGTAGTGCCGTGGAGGCAATTCGCCTGGGAGCACGTGATTATCTTATTAAACCTTTTCATCCAGAGAAAGTCATTCTTTCCCTTAAGCGTATCCTGGAATTAGAAGAACTGAAGGAGGAAAACCGCTGGCTGAAGGAAGAGCTTTCACGCCGGGATAAATTTGAAGAAATGATAGGGAAAAGTGCTGCCATGCAGAACGTTTATAACCTGATAGAAAAAATTGCGCCCAGCGGTGTCCCGGTGCTAATCGTAGGTGAAAGCGGTACCGGTAAGGAGCTGGTAGCGCGTGCCATACACAAGAGAAGCACGCGAAAAGAGGGTAAATTCGTCCCGGTAAATTGCGGAGCTATTCCGGAAACCCTTATTGAAAGTGAATTGTTTGGTCATGAAAAGGGGGCTTTTACTGGAGCAACCGAGAAAAAGAAAGGTCTCCTGGAAATATCTCATGGTGGCACGTTGTTTCTGGATGAAGTGGGGGATTTACCGCTTTCAGTGCAAATGAAACTACTGAGATTTTTACAGGAAAGGGAGTTTGTGCGGGTGGGGGGAACAAGCCATATAAAAGTGGACACGCGCATAATATCTGCTACTAACAAGAACCTGGAAGAGGAAATTGAAAAAGGTAATTTCAGAAAAGACCTCTACTACCGCATTCAAGCCGTAATTCTTCCCTTGCCGCCGCCTTTGAAGGAAAGGAAAGAAGATATTCCTATTTTAGTGGAGCATTTCCTTGGCAAATACAAGAATGAAGGGGTAGAGAAAAAGAAGAAAAGATTTAGTTCAGAGGCTATGAAACTGCTTACTGCTTATTCCTGGCCTGGTAACGTACGAGAATTGGAAAATGTAGTTAGAGGGTGCATTGCTCTCTCGGAAGGAGCACTTATAGATGTGGATAGTTTACCACCCCGTTTGAGAAAATCTAGAGGACAAAAAAACGCATTGCTAGGCTCCTGGGCAGAGATGCAGAAGGAGTTTGCCGAGAGATACATCAGGGAAATTCTTAAGGAAGCCGGCGGTAATGTCTCAAAAGCAAGCAGAATGGCAGGAATTTCCCGCCGGCATTTCTACGAAAAAATGAAAGAATATAATATAGACCCGGGAGAAGTTAGGAGTAGTAGGGGAGAAGATTAGACTATAGACCTTAGACATTAGACTTTAGGTTGGAATACAGGCGGGCGTAACCGGTTCCCTGTTAGTAGATGGTAAATAGTAGTTAGTGGAGGATAAGTGAGTAGGTTAATAATAGATGATTAAAAGGAGATAATTAGCTTTGAGTATTACCTCGAATGTAACCTGGAGGAGAAGTGGAGCAAAAAGGTAGCCAGCCCAGGAACAAATCTATTCGCTATCTGCATCTTCTTCTCCTTATACTTGTAATCCTTTCGGTGGCCCTGATCCCTTTCCTCTTTTATTTACCCGGCAGCATGCGGGTGATAGTACTATGCGGGGAATTCTTTCTCCTGGGCTCGCTTTTTACTCTCATTGTATTTGTTATAATTGCTCCTTTTAGACATTTTCTGCAGCCCCTCTCATCTTCTTCCCACATGGAAAAGCTCACCTCCTCTCTGGCGCAGGCACAAAGAGAAGTAGTAAGGCTGAACCGGGAGTTGGAAAAGGAATTAAATACAAAAAATGAAAAACTAAAAAAGATTCAGGAAGAAATGTTTTCCTTGCAGATGCAGGTGGTAGAACAGGAAAAACTTGCCTCTCTGGCAAAAATGGCTTCCGGGGTAGTACACGAGATAAAAACCCCTCTTTCTGTAATGAGGACTTCTACCTACTTGTTAAAAAAATTCTCCCGGGAGAAAAGAATAAAAGAACAAATAGAATTGATAGAAGGAGAAATTTCACGTATAGATGAAATAGCAACTTCTCTTATGGATTATGCGCGCAGCGCCAGGGATGTTCCCCTTACCTGGGTAGATATTTCTTCTCTCCTGCAGGAGGTTATCAAGGAGCTGCAGTTCACGGGGAAACTGCAAAAAATTGAAGTGATAAATAATCTTCCTTCTTCTTTCCCTCCTGTATATGCACATGCTGGCCGGCTAAGAGAAGTACTGATTAATATAATAAACAATGCGGTGGAATCCATGGAAAGCGGGGGAAAACTTACCCTGGAAGGAAAAACAGAGGAGGAGGAAGCTCATCTACTGGTAGAAGATACCGGGGTGGGAATACCTGCTGAGGATTTAAAGAATCTTTTTGACCCCTTTTTCAGCACAAAAGGAAAAGGCACAGGCCTGGGCTTGGCTATCTCCTATGCATTTGTGAAGCGGTTCGGAGGGGATATACGTATAAAAAGTATCCCTGGTAAAGGTACTGCCCTGGAGTTAATACTCAAGGCAAAGGTGTGAGAAAAAGGTAACAGCTTATTTTAACTTCTTCGTTGTTTTCCATGTGAAAATTTGGGTAATAGGCAAAAATTGTGAGTATCCTTTACCCTGTGAGTTAGGCAGGAATAAATTTCTCCCGTGTGTCTTCTGTTTTGTAGCATTTTTCCTGTACCAGAAGAATGTGTCTGCTTTCAAAGGGGAATAGAATTTGCTACAATCTATAACAGGGGTGGAAGAAGAGATGGATAGAAAAGTTATGGGTTATAAGTGGTTAGTTCTTAGGAGAAACACAAAAAATTCACTGCTTTCCCCGATGTCAAGGTTTCAAGAGGAAGGTAAAACTCAAAACTTTTTAAAAGGTTTTACTCTTATTGAGCTGATGGTAGTTATCGCCATAGTCGTGCTCCTGGCTGGCATAATGATTCCAAACTACATAAAAAACATGGAGAAAGCCAAGTTAGCCAAGGCAAAAGCAGACATAGAAATTCTCATCAAGGCGATAACCCTTTACCGGGTGGACAGCGAAGAATTCCCTTCTTCTCTTACCGACCTTACCTCGGGCACTCATCCCTACCTGGCAAGGGATATTCCTTTAAGTCCCTGGGGAGGCTCTTATACTTACTCTTTGGGTACCAACTCTTATACCATAGAAGCAAAAGACTCGCAGGGGAAAGTAAAATATTCGGAAACCATAAAATTTTAGGAAGGAGGCAAGCATGAAAAAAGTGCGAACTTCAAGGTATAAGTCAGGGGGAGAGCCCTACTCACTTAAAAGGGGGTTTACCCTCCTGGAGCTCATGGTGGTGGTGGCTATTATTGTGATTCTGGCCGGGATAATTCTCCCCAATTATGCCAAGAGAGTAGATAGAGCCAGGATGGTGAGAGCAGAGGCAGATATTTCTGCACTGGAGACAGCCATTGCTATGTATGCAAATGACATGGG
>JAADFP010000043.1 GCA_013152825.1 Caldisericota bacterium
TATCTCTTCTCTATTACCCGAGGTTATAATAGTGGCTGCCTTTGGCAAGATTTTACCGGGAGATATTCTGGCTATGCCCTCGCAGGGAGCTGTTAATCTGCATCCTTCGCTTCTTCCTGATCTCAGGGGGCCGGCACCTATTCCCTGGGCTATAATATTGGGGAAGGAGAAAACAGGCGTTACTACGATCTTTATGGATGAGGGGATAGATACGGGGGATATTATACTGCAGGAAGAGGCGGAAATTTCCCCCCGGGATACTGCCTTTACCCTGGAGCAGAGGTTAAGCGAACAGGGAGCCAGGATGCTTTTAGAAACCCTGGAATTAATAAAAAAGGGGAAGCCTCCTCGCAGGCCACAGGTGGGAATTCCTACTTATGCCTCTTTACTGAGCAAAAAGACGGGTAAAATAGACTGGGAAAAGAGTGCAAGAGAAATCTATAATCTGGTAAGAGGATTGAATCCCTGGCCTACTGCTTATACTTTTCTAAACGGAAAAAGGCTTATTCTCTGGAAAATTGATGTGGTTGCCGAAGAAGATAGGGGAGGGGAACCGGGGGAGGTTATAGAGATAGAAAAAGAAAGAGTTATTGTGGCTACTGGTAAAGGAGTTATCTCTTTGCAGGAAGTTCAGTTAGAAGGTAAGAAGAGATTGCCGGTAAGAGAATTCTTAAAAGGATATAGGGTAGAAAAAGGTATGAAAATAGGAAGGGAGGCAAAAAGATGAGCAAAGTTTTAGTAGTTTATTATTCACGTACGGGGAATACTGAAAAAATGGCTCGCGAAGTAGCACATGGAGTAGAAGATGAACATGTAGAGGCAATACTAAAGAGGGTGGAAGATACTACGCCAGAAGATTTTCTAAAAGTAGATGGTATTATTGTTGGCTCTCCTACTTATTTTGGTCTGCCTTCCCAGGAAATAGTAGGGCTTTTGGATGAATCAGTGAAATATTATGGAAAGCTGGAGGGAAAAGTAGGGGGTGCTTTTTCTACCTCTGGGATACTTGGTGGGGGAAATGAAACCACGGTAATGGGCATAATCCAGATGCTTCTTATACACGGGATGATTATACAGGGGACAGCCAAGGGGGCACATTATGGAGCAGTGTCCGTGGGTAAGCCTGGACATGAAGAGTTAAAGGTTGCCCGGGAGCTGGGCAAGAGGGTCGCTTCCCTGGTAAAGAAATTATTTACTTGAGGGTTAGTGAGTTTATTTTGACGGCAGGCTGGAATTTTATGCCGAAATTTCCTCTTTCTCTCCAGCTAAGGTAGAACCTGAGCTGTCGGGAAAGATAAGATAGCTTGAGAGAAATAAATGGTATATGGGCGTTAAAAGCCGGGTAAAAGGCATTTTTGCCTTTGCCAAAGACAATACCTCTTTTTGCCTTTTGAGAATAGCTCAGCCCCTCTGCATCAATGCGGAGTAATATATAAGTGTGGTGGCTTTTTCTTTCAGCGCTGCCGATGGTATAGAAAGTAAAATTGTGCAGGGGGTTTCTTAATGTCCATTTCAAGAATCGGGGAAATCCTATTGGCTTATTGGCATACATGCCTGTTTCTTCTGCAGAGATTCCATCATCCTCGTTGCCAAATAGGTTCCAGGTAATCCAGTGTGGAATATCCCCCCATATTATCTGCTGGCGGTGCCTGGGTGTTAAGTTATAGAGAAGATGGCTGAGCGCTGCTTTTTTTACCCTATATTCTGCCTCGGAAATCGCCTTCAAAAATCTCCAGGTAATTTTGGGGGATTTTGTAGGCGCGACTACCGTAGATATAACCAGAAAAAGTGAACAGGGAGAATGCTAATAGAGAAATAGTAGAATATTTCAGTGCTTTTCGTAATATTAAGCGAGTTATTCAGCTTTTTAAATACAATCTTTCCCTCTACAATTGTTGTCCAGATGGAATAATCCTGCTCCAGGATAATTGTGTCTGCATCTTTTCCCCTTTTCCTTTATGTGCATATTACACGTCATTATTTAAGTCCAGCTTTTCTTCCAATAACAACAATAATTGGAGGGAAGTGATGGTAAAATATAAAGAAATAAAATGATTACCAGAATAAAAGGGATAATTGAAGGGGGTGATATTGCTCTCCTGGGTCCCAGAGTACTGGAATTATCCATAAGTGCGGTATGCGATAGTTCCTGCCTGGCTTGCTGGTGCCATTCTCCCCTGCTGAAGGATTCTTTTCACGAGACAACAAAGAAGCGGTTTTTGCCTTTAAATAAGATAGAAGAGTTTATTGGAGAGCTGCTGGGATTGGGTTTGGAGGAGGTACAATTATCAGGTGCAGGAGAGCCGCTACTTCATCCTCATTTCTGGGAGATTGTAGAATTTCTAAAAGATAAAGGATTAAAAGTCCATATAATCACGAATTTTTTATCAGTGAAAAAGAAAGAGCTTTATAAATTTCTTGAATTAAGGGTAGATTCGATTACTATCTCTATCTGGGCAGGAACGCCGGAGACGTATGTTTCCTTACATCCCAATCGTTGTGAAAGAGATTTCTCAGAAATTTCCCAGAAAATAAGGTTGCTTGTTGAAGAAAGGGAGAAAAGCAACCTTTTTTATCCCAAGATAAAAATCTACCATGTTTTAACCCATCTTAATGCGGATGAAATAGAGGAAATGCTTGAGCATTCACTGAGTGTCGGAGCAGACATGCTGGAGTTTAAAGCAGTAGATACAATTCCAGGACGCACAGATTTTCTTTCTTTTACCAGGGAAGACATAAAAAAAATAGGCTTAGGTATAGAAAAGCTAAAAAATAGGATAGATTTTCCTTATCCGGAAGCCTATGATCCCTACGAAGCTCCGCATCTGCAAATTTTCTCTGACTACAGCCTCCGGCGAGAAATAGTAGATTACGGCAGGTACCTAAAAAAAGCATTTTTACCCCGGGAATTTACCCTGATTTTAGATAAGTCCAATCCTACCACTGCGGTAAATGAGTATGTAAAATTACATTGTCCAGAGGGAAAAGGTAACCATCGTTCTATTTTGAAAGAGAGCCCTGAACAGGCGTTTTACTTTTTCTACTTCCGTGAATATTGCAAGGATTGCAAAAGAGTGAAAAAATGTTTTGCCGGGGAAGAGATAAAGGAAGTTAAACTCTCTTATTTATCTTTTATGGGAGGAGGAAGACTGGAACGTGAACTGGAGAGTTTCTCTCAGCATGGCAACTATGGAACAGAAGTAGTAGATAAGATACCCTGTTATGCAGGGTGGCTTTATCTGCGTATTGAGACAGATGGGAGTGTGATTCCCTGTTGTAAAGGACACAAATTCCCGGTGGGAAATATTTTTAAAAAATCATTTCAAGAGATCTGGAATGGCGAAAAGGAACGCAAATTTCGCAGTATGGGAAAAGAACTTGTAAAGTCTTCACCTTTATTTCAGTTAATAGGCTGCCGTAAGGGGTGTGATAATATTGGTATGAATGTTTCTTTTCATGCGGAAGTGCTTAAAGGTTAGAAAAAATGAGAGTTTTGCTGGTACATCCCCATGATATATTTTCCCATTCTGAGCCCTGGACCTCGCGTATAATTTATTTAGCCGAAGAGTTCCATAAAAGGGGAGAAGAGGTGAAGCTTGCCCATTTCCCCTTGAAAAATGAAGAATTGAACTGGAAGAATCTATCTTACCCGGTTATTTCTCTAAAAAGGGGCAGGGGATGGGGTAACTTTGTTTACAATCTTACTGTATTGACAAAACTCAGCCTCTGGGCTGACATTATTCACTTCCAGAAATGTTTCCATTATGCTTCTCTTCCTGCTATCCTATCTGCCTGGATGAGCGGGAGACCCGTCCATTATGACTGGGATGACTGGGAATATCAGATTTTCCATGCAGACATTCCTTCTTCTCGCCTGGTGGGAAGATACCTGGGGCTTCTGGAGATGGCTATTCCCCATCTGGTAGAAACGGTTTCAGTCTCCAGCCAGAACCTGTACGAGCTGGCCAGGAACCTGAGGATTTCGAAGGAGAGAATTTTTCGGGCCCCTGTAGGTGCAGACCTGGAAAAATTCAGGCCGGGGTTACCATCAGGAGATATAAGAAAGCGATTCTCTGTAGAGGAGGAGCTTGTTATCTACATGGGGCAGTTACATGGTGGCCAGTATGCCGAGCTTTTTATTGAGGCAGCATCCATCTTGAAAAAGAAATACCCGGCGGTTACATTTGCCATTGTGGGAGGTGGGTATAAAGAAAAGACTTTGCAAGCGTACGCAGAGAGATTAGACTCCGGGGTTATGTTTACTGGATTGGTACCTCACGAGGAAATTCCCCGCTATATCAATGCTTCCGATATATGTGTGGCCTGTTTCGAAGATAACCAGATTACCCGTTCAAAAAGCCCCTTAAAAATTGCGGAGTATATGGCCTGTGGAAAGCCAGTAGTAGCAAGTGATGTAGGGGAGGTGAGAGGGATGTTAGGCGAAGCAGGGATATTAGTTCCTCCGGGAGATTCAAAGATGCTATCAGAAGGGATAGAAGAACTCCTTCTCCATCCGGAAAAAAGAGAAGAGATGGGGAAAAAGGGAAGGGAGAGAGCTGAGGAAATTTATAACTGGAAAAAAACGGCTGATAATATCATTAAGGCATATACAAAGGCTCTGTATGGCAATTAGAGAGAACCCCAGAAATCTCTAACCATCTAACAGTGGAGAAGAAAACTACGTTTATCTCGAGATCAAAACATCCCCGTTTTCGTATAGGGACGGGAAAGCATTTCAGTTCGTATTTCGCAATTCTTATAGTCGTTTTATTATTTCATTCCGTAGTAAACTTTTATACTCTTAACAAAAGCAAAATAGTCAGGAGATATGATGAAGCAACTTATCTATCTATAAGTGTTGAGTTTCACCAGCTTCTAAAAGATAGGGAATACAAAGATGCTCTTCTTTATGCTCTTCGCTTGGAAGGGCCACGGCATCCTAAATTTTTCTTTCTGGTACAGAGTTTAATCCTCACTCTCACAGATAACATAAGTAAAGAAGATGTAGATTTAATGATCTTCCTTACGGGAATCTTATTCTTCTCTATACTTCTTATAAGTGTGTATAAAATCGGTGTTCTCTTATACGGGGAAGAAATAGGGGCACTTGCAGCCATTGTTCTCTCTTTTTCTCCTATAATTTTCAACTATACCAGGATAAGCATTTTAGACTTACCGATAACTGCTATGCTATCACTCTCTTTCCTTTCTCTGCTAAAGACTAACAAATTCACCTCGCTGTTTTTCAGTATACTCACCGGAATTCTGTTGGCACTAGCGCAATTTACCAAGGAAACAGCCATTATATTTATCTTGCCGGTTTTTTCCTATTATGCTTTTATCTCTCTGCATTCCCGGGCAGAAAGAAAGAAGACCATAAAATGCTTTAGTATCACTATTATAGTATTTTTGTCCCTTTTATCTTTAGTTTACTTTTACCCGGCCAATAGGGATGCTTTCAAGACATACTGGGGCAAATCATTTTTGCTGAACAATGTGAGTGATTTATTTTATTATTTTAAAGCTGCTGTTCCTCTCTACTTTGGAATTATTCTTTCCATTCCTTTAATTCCTCTACTCCTGAGTTATCTTTACCGGATTAAGAGGAGCAATTTATTTCTTTCTACCTGGCTGATTTTTCCCTTTTTACTCTTTTCTCTTTCTCCCAATAAGGAGCCTCGTTTTTTACTTCCCCTGCTTCCCCCCTTATTTCTGCTTTTGATAGCCGAAATTGACAATTTATTTCCCCATCTAAGAAAAATCTACATTGCGGTGATTGTATTTGTTTCGCTTTTTCAATTTACCCTGTTGAATTTTATTCCCTATCGTATTCCTTACCCTTCCGAACTTGAGTTTGGTTTATTGTCTGTGCGTAATGACACGAATTTTTACCTGGTGGAGAAATTGATAGATATTTTTGAGAAAGAGAAAGAAAATGTCTCTTCTGCGGGAGAAAAAAAAGTAATTTTCACTTTTGACCTGGGGATTCAAGGAGCACTGGATTATGAATTTAAGGTCAAAAAGCTTCCCTTTTTCGTGGATTGTCCACAACAGCGAGATACCATAGATGCTCCTCCTCCTGGAACGGTGGATTGGCAGGTGTATCTACTAACTGCCGATTATGTTGTGGATAAGACGGGAGACCTGGGTAGAAGGGGGTATTTAGAGGATATTGGCGGCGAGTTTAAGAAATCCTTAATTAATAATTTGGAAATGTTTACAAAAATAGGGAGTTTTAAAACGCGGGAAGGAGATTATGTATCTGTATATAAAAAGATTCGAATTATAGAGTTCATCCCGCTGGGGAGAAAAGTAGGAGCTGGCCCAAGGGACTTCATTTTATATAATAATCCGAGTATAGTAAAAGAATAAATTAGAAGCAACAGGAGGTTAGCCATGAGAGAACGCAAAGTAGGAAAACTGTCGAGTAGTCCTGTTATAAAGCGTCATCCTGCAAACCCAATTCTTACTGCTGAAGATATACCTTACCCTGCCACGTTAGTGTTTAACCCTGGGGTTACAAAATTTAAAGGAAAATACGTAATGTTATTTCGGAACGACTATGGCTCAGCAGCAGAAAAACGGCTGGAGGGAACTAACCTGGGGCTTGCCTTTAGTGAAGACGGCATAAAATGGGAGGTCTTACCTGAACCGTTCATTGATTGGAAAGATGAAGAAGTTTTTTGTGTTAATGATCCCCGTCTAATAGTAATGGAAGATAAATGCTATATAACTATGGCAGTAATTACCCGTCACGGCATAAGAGGAGCCATTGGGGTAACGGAAAACTTTGAAAAATTTGACCTCATAAGTATGACTGTACCTGATAACCGCAATTTAATTCTTTTTCCGGAAAAATTCAATAATATGTATCTCCGCCTTGAGCGTCCCTTCACAATTTACGGCAGGGAAGGCAGGGAGCTTTTTGATATCTGGGTCTCGGATTCTCCTGACCTAAAGTACTGGGGAAACTCAGAATTACTGCTGACAGTAGAAGATGTTCCCTTTGCTAATACAAAAATTGGTCCTGGCACGCCTCTCTTAAAGACAGAAAAAGGATGGCTTACCATTTTTCATGCAGTGGACTTTGATCCCTCGCGGGGGAAAAATGGCTGGGAAGAAAAATGGCAGAAACGTTATACCGCAGGAGTGATGTTACTTGACCTGGAAAATCCCCGCCAGGTAATAGGTCTTTATAAACAGCCTCTTATTGCTCCAGAGGCAGAGTACGAGATAACCGGTGGCTATCGTAATAATGTTATTTTTCCCACCGGTATCATACTTGAAGATTCGAAGATTCCGGAGAAGTAAAAATCTACTATGGTGCGGCAGACACTGTGGTGTGTTTAGCTACGGCTCATATAAATGAACTTTTACAGCTTTGCCAGACTCCAGGGGGGACTATTTAAAGCTGCTTAGTTGCCCGTAAATATTTCCTGATTACTTTAGAAAGGTTGAGAGCGATTTCTTCCATTCCCGAAGGTGAAGGGTGTACAAGATCAGAAGTTAGTTGTGAGACTTTTCCCAAAATTTCTTTTCCATCAATATGAATTAACTTGGGCATATTTAAATTTTCGACTATGTTTCTTACTATTTCCCTGAATTTGTCCTGTTTTGTGGAAGAAGAATCAAAATCCCAGCGGCAGAGAAACAAATCAATACAAAACACCCATTTATCAGGATGAGATTCTGCAATTTTCCTTATGAAGTATTCAACTGTCTTTCTAAATTCTTTCACCTCAAAACCTGCTGCAAGCATGTTAATTCCTATTTCCAGAGTGGCAAAATCCCAGTCGCATCTTTCTGCTATATAATCAGCCATCTGCTTTTCACAATAAGCGCCTCCTCCGAACCCCAGGTTTATCAAATCTACCCCAAGCATTTGAGCAATTCTCATAACATAACTTCCGGTGGGCCTCATTGCTAATGACCCATGGGTAATAGATGATCCGTAGGCAAGATATTTCTTCCCCGGGCTTTGATTTTTCCTTGGTGGACTTATATCTCCCTGGATATCGAGCAATTCTATAGGAAATTTATAAGGCAGAATCACCCGGGTAAGGTAAGGATCAAAGGGTAAGTCGAACTTCTTCGTTAGGCAACACAAAGACTCCATGTTATCCGGATGGGATACAATAATTTCTGTGGGTTCAGTGTATACACAATGCCAGGAAATTTGAAAATTACCCTGAAATACTTCCAGAATGGCGGGGACTTTTTCCACAGTTCTTAAAACAACTTTAGCAGAGCCTTTTTCCACGTTAAAACGTATTTCGCATCCTCCTGGAGTAAGGGCCATTTTTTTTGCATCTTCATTAAGTGTAACTCTTAAGTTATCAGGAATTCTACATATTATTTTACCCTGTTGCATACTATCAAAAGAAGAGCCATGGACCCCAGTCCACGGGGCACCAGAATCCTCAGGGGAAAGTAATTCTGTTACATTGTACAACTCTGCATTTTTATAAATCATAACTTACCTCCTGTAATACTTAATTTAAAGAGTTTCCCCCACTTATTAAATGGCCCTGCTTTTGAAAAAGGGCGCAAAAATAGAATTGGCGGTGAGGCTGATTGGAGTTGTAAATGCGGTGTTTTACCAGGCAGTAGCGAAAGATATAAAGCATAGCAAAAAAAGAGTAGTCGGGGCGACTGGATTTGAACCAGCGACCCCCTGAACCCCATTCAGGTGCGCTATCCAGACTGCGCCACGCCCCGACTTATTAAAAGCTCAATATATTCACGGCTTTTCTTCCGTTTTATTTTCCACTATTATATCATTGCTAAAACTTTTTTCCACTTTTTTATTACCCATATTTATCCCAAAAATCATTAGGAGTCAATAGATAGGATCGAATAGAGGAGAAGAATGGGGCAAGTCCCATTTTTCCTGTAAAAAGGGAGAGTCTCTTTTTATGAAGCATTTACAGCCTCCATTCCCTTTTCTCCCTTAACTTCTATTCCCGGCACTCTCCGGAGTGCGTTTATTTGAGCAATTTCTTTTTCTTCCAGCGGTCTGCAGTTTTTACAGTGAAGGATATGGATTCCTGCTTTCGCAGGAATGACAAAAAGGGGGATGCAGGAGAAGGAGGCACAAAGGCACAGAGGAGAGACGGGTGGGGGAGGACGGTAAACGGAGGACGAGCAACGTTTCTCCCGATGGATGTCGGGACGCAACCGCAACCGATTACCATTAGCCGGTAGTTAGTAGTTAAGAAAATTCCCTATTTTGCCCTGTCGCCACATGTTGGGAGGACAGGCAGGGATGACAGGTAGGGCAAGCGTGGGGGTAAATCCTAAAATCCAAAACCCTACACGCTAAACAAACTACAAAGTGCAAATCCAAAATTTTTCTCCCGGGAAACCAGGGGACTAGGATACCAAGGTACCAAGAAACCAGGATACCAAGAAACTAATTCACTGCTTACTACTTCACCACCAGGTTGACCAGTTTATTTTTGACTACGATGAATTTTTCTATTTTCTTGCCGGAGAGGTATTTTGCCATCTGGGGGAGGGAGAGGGTTTTTTCCCTTAGCTCCTCTTCTGTGATTCCTGGAGAAGCAGTGAATTTTCCCCTCACCTTGCCGTTTACCTGCACTATGATGGTAATTTCTTCTTCTTTTGCCCACTGCTCTTCGTAGGCAGGCCAGGAAGTATCGAGGATAGAGGGGGAGTTGCCCATGCGTTGCCATAGTTCTTCCGTGATATGGGGGGCGAAAGGATGCAGGAGGCGCAGGAGAGTGCAGAGGGCAAATCTTAACACTTTTTTGTCTTCTGCTGTCTTTTCCTGGAAGGAATATATCTGGTTCAAGAATTCCATTAGCTGGGCAATGGCAGTATTAAACCGGAACCCTTCCATCTGGTGGGTAATATTTTTGATTACTCTATGGGTAAACCTAAACAGGGTTTTTCCTTCGGGAGAGCATTGGTCAATATCAATTTCCCCTTTTTCCTGGGTAAGATGAAGGGAGGAAATTACTTTGTTCCATATCCGGTTGAGAAATCTCCATTCTCCCTCAATGGCTCTATCATCCCATTCCACGTCTTTTTCCGGCGGTCCCATGAAAAGTATGTAGGTTCTCAGGGTGTCAGCCCCGTATTTCTCTATTAGTTCATCGGGACTTACCACGTTGCCCTTGGACTTGGACATCTTTGCTCCGTCCTTAACCACCATACCTTGGGTAAAGAGATTCTGGAAGGGTTCGGAGAAGTTTACCCACTCCAAATCTCTTAAGACTTTGGTGATAAAGCGGGAGTAGAGGAGATGGAGGATAGCGTGTTCCACACCCCCTATATACTGATCAACCGGCAGCCACTGGTTCACGTCTTTCGGCTCAAAGGGTTTACTCTCCAGGTGAGGGTTAATGTATCGTAGGTAATACCAGGAAGAGTCCACAAAGGTATCCAGGGTATCAGTCTCCCTCCTGGCGGGGCTTTTGCAGCGAGGGCAGGTAGTCTCTACAAATTCTTTTACGTATTTCAGGGGGGATTCCCCGGTGGGGGTAAATTCTACTTTTTCCGGGAGTATAACCGGTAAATCATTTTCTGGTACAGGGACAATGCCGCATTTCTGGCAGTAGATTATAGGAAT
>JAADFP010000044.1 GCA_013152825.1 Caldisericota bacterium
CAAATGTGCCGGAGGATAAAATCTATTTTGTGTACCAGGAAGTCAAATCTTTCCTGAAAGATTATTTATTCCCTGAAACAATCATGGATATAGTTTGCTGCAAGGCTGTTACTACCTGCAATCTGGGAATATGTAATGCCATTGCTATGGCTCCGGAGATTGTAAACGAATTCAGCCGGATAGGCATAGACATTGGGAAATTGAAGGATATAAGGATAAACATCAATGGCTGTCCCAATGCCTGTGGTCATCATCCCACCGGGACCATTTCTCTCTCCGGTTTAGCCAGAAAGGTTTATAACCGCACGGTTCCGTTTTACCGGATATACATAGGCGGAAAACTGGCCGAAGAAAACACAAAGCTTGCCCAGCATATTGGAGTGGTGCCGGCACGGGTTACCCCGAAATTGATAGGAGAGTTTATCTCCCTGCTGCAGGAAAACACCGGGGGAGAAGATGTTTACCAGTACATTGCAGAGGAAGGGAAAAAGGTAATGAGAGAATTGGTAAAGAAATACTCCTATGTTCCGCCTTACGAAGAGGACAGGAGTTACTACGTGGACTTTGGCAGAACAGAGGACTTTTCCCTGGAAGGATTAACCCAGGGAGAATGCGGCGCGGGAGTGATAGATATGATAGAATCTGACCTGGAGTCGGCCAACCAGTCTCTTATAAAAGCCAGGGAAAAAGATTTTGCCTGGCAGGAAATAAGAGATGCTTTAATCTACTCGGTTAGGGCGTTATTGGTGGTAAAGGGAGTTGATCCGCGCAACGAGCAGGAGGCAGTTACTGCCTTTGTGGATAAGTTTGTAAAAACCGGTATTTCCCTGCCGCAGTTTGAGAACGTGGATAAGATTTACGCTGATATTGTCTCGGAGAAAATAGAGAAGAAGGAAGCGTACGATTATGTAGAAAGGCTATACAGGGAGGTTAAAGAGATTTATTCTTTGATGGACAGTAATTTTAACTTTCCCGTAAGATTTAAAGCCGAGGAAGAAAAAAAGGAAGAAGCCTCATCCCAGGAGAAGCCCATGCGCTACGACCTGCGGGGGACACCCTGTCCTATAAATTATGTTAAAGTAAAGCTCCGGCTGGAAGAGTTAAAAGTGGGAGACATTCTGGAAGTCTGGCTTGATGCGGGAGAGCCAATAGAAAATGTCCCCAAAAGTTTGCAAAGTGATGGACAGGAGATATTAAAAATAGAGCCGGTGGAAAATTTCTTCAGGGTAGTTGTAAAAAAGAAAGTTGAATAAAAAATATGGGGAGGATATTATGCCAGTAAAGATTTTAGTTAATGGTAAAGCAGAGGAATTGGAAAGCGGTTTAAGTATTGCCGAATTTCTCAAAAGGAAAAAGATTCGTCCGGAAGTGGTTACCGTGGAGCTTAATGATAAAATCATTCCCCGGGAAGATTACGAGAAGGTAAACTTAGAGAATGATGACCGGTTGGAAATAGTATTTTTCATGGGGGGAGGGGGACTGGATGAGAGAAAAGAGAAAAAATGCGGCGTTAAGGTAGCTAACAGTGTGCTGGAGTTAATTTTCAATACCCCCATAGTAAAGCTAAATCGTCTCGTAGATGATAAAATGGCAGAAGTTTATGCTAAACTTGAATCTTTTACGCCGGGAGGGAGTGTAAAAGATAGGATAGCTCTTAGCATGATTGAGGATGCGGAAAGGAAAGGCAGGATAAAGCCGGGTTCAATTATTGTGGAGCCGACCAGTGGAAATACGGGGATAGGCCTGGCTTTTGTGTGTGCAGTCAAAGGATACAAGTGCATTCTCACCATGCCGGAATCAATGAGCCTGGAAAGGATGTACATACTGAAAAGTTTTGGGGCAGAGACAGTGCTCACCCCGGCCATTGAAGGTATGGAAGGGGCAGTGAAAAAGGCAGAGGAAATAGTGGAAGAAACGGAAAACGCATTTATGCCCCAGCAGTTTAAAAATCCCGCCAATCCCGAGATACACAGGAAGACCACGGCTCAGGAGATTATTAACTGTATGGATGGAGAGCTGGATGCCTTTGTGGCCGGAATAGGTACAGGGGGAACGATTACCGGTGTGGGGGGAGCATTGAAAGAAAAATATCCGCAGATACAGGTAGTTGGTGTGGAGCCGGATAGTTCTGCCGTGCTTTCCGGAAAAGCACCCGGGCCTCATAAGATACAGGGTATTGGGCCTGGATTTATTCCCGAGGTGTTAGACAGGGAAGTGATTGACCGGATTATATCCGTTACGGATGAAGATGCCTACCATACGGCTCAGCGGCTGGCAAAGGAGGAAGGAGTGTTCTGCGGTATATCTTCCGGTGCAGCCTGTTTTGCTGCTTTAGAAGTGGCAAAAGATTTAGGGAAAGGGAAAAAAGTGCTGGTTATCCTTCCTGATACTGGAGAAAGATATTTCAGTATGCAACAATACTTTGAGATTTAAGGGGGTTCTAAATGGGTTACGTAAAAGGATTGAAATGCAGGGAATGCGGGAGGGAATATCCCAAGGAGCCACTTTATGTATGTGAATATTGTTTCGGCCCCCTGGAAGTAATTTACGATTACTCCAGGATAAAGGAAAAACTCAGCAGAGAGCTTATCTCCTCCCGGGCAAAAAATTTATGGCGGTACCAGGAACTTTTACCCATTGACGGAGATCCCCTGGTTGGTTTGCACTCCGGTTTTACCCCCCTGGTCAGGGCAGACAATTTAGCCAGGGAATTAGGGGTAAAGGAACTTTATATTAAGGATGATTCTGTCTCCCACCCCACGCTTTCTTTTAAAGACAGGGTGGTCTCGGTAGCCATAAGCAAGGCAAAGGAATTTGGCTTTGATACGGTTGCCTGTGCTTCTACCGGTAACCTGGCAAATTCAGTTTCTGCCCAATCTGCCCAGGCAAAAATTAGATGCCTTGTATTTATACCTGCAGACCTGGAATTGGGCAAGGTAGTGGCTTCGCTTGTTTATGCTCCCCAGGTTATTGCCGTGGAAGGCAACTACGACGAGGTAAACAGGCTTTGCAGCGAGGTGGCAAATAAATACAACTGGGCATTTGTGAATATCAACATTCGACCTTATTATGCAGAAGGCTCAAAAACCTATGCTTATGAAATAGTAGAGCAACTTGGCTGGCGGGTTCCCCAACACATTATTGTCCCCGTGGCGGGGGGGTCGTTAATTTCCAAGATATGGAAAGGGTTTCACGAATTTAAAAAACTGGGGTTAATTGACCAGGTCGATGCCAGGATATACGCTGCCCAGGCACAGGGTTGTGCTCCAGTAGTTACAGCAATTAAAGAAGGAACCGAAATAATCAAACCCGTAAAACCAAAGACAATTGCTAAGTCCCTGGCTATTGGCAATCCTGCTGATGGGTACTATGCCTTTAAAACGGTCATGGACAGCGGCGGCTGGGGTGAAGAAGCCAGCGACGAAGAAATAGTAGAAGGGATAAAGCTATTGGCCAGAACCGAGGGGATATTTACAGAAACTGCAGGAGGGGTTACAGTGGCTGTGGCCAAAAAGCTGATAGAACAGGGCAGGATTCCCCGGGACGAGTTGATTGTAATCTCCATCACGGGAAATGGGTTGAAAACACAGGAAGCTGTTTCAGGCAAGCTGGACAAAGTGATGAGGATAGAGCCGAATTTAGACTTTTTTGAAAAAGAAATGAAGAAGAGAGGAGGAGAGAAAAATGGGAGTTAGAGTCAGGATACCAGTACCGTTGCAGAAATTAACCGGTAACCAGACGGAGGTAGAGTGTGAGGGGAAAGATATCAGGGATTTAATAGAAAATCTGGATAAAAAGTACCCCGGAATCAAGGAAAGACTTTGCGAAGAAAACGGGAGTCTAAGGCGGTTTATCAATTTCTTCGTGAACGAGCAGGATATCAGGTTCTTGCAGGGTGATAAGACAGAGCTGAAGGATGGGGACGAGGTCTCTATAATCCCGGCAATTGCCGGCGGAATTGACTTCAGCGAGGAGCAAATCGAGAGATACAGCCGCCAGATAATCCTGCCCGAGGTGGGCGGAGCAGGCCAAAAAAAAATACTTGAAGCCAGGGTTTTGATTATTGGATGCGGCGGCTTGGGCTCGCCCTGTGCCTATTATTTAGCCAGTGCCGGTGTGGGCCACATTGGATTGGTGGATAGTGACCGGGTGGAACTAAACAACTTGCAGCGCCAGATCCTTCACTTCACTTCCGATGTAGGCAAACTCAAGGTAGAATCAGCCAAAGAGAAACTAAACTCGCTTAATCCTGATGTAGAGATTACCACCTATCCCCTGCGCATTACTTCCGAAAATATCATGGATATAATTAAAGATTATGACATCATAGTGGATGGGAGTGATAATTTTCCCACCCGCTACCTGGTGAACGATGCCTGTGTGATTGCTGGCAAACCATTCTCCCACGCTGGTATCCTGAAATTTGAAGGACAGGCAATTACCATTGTTCCGCATGAAGGACCCTGTTATCGTTGTCTCTTCCCCGAGCCTCCCCCTCCCGGCATGGTGCCTTCCTGCCAGGAAGCGGGCATATTGGGTGCTGTGGCTGGTATCCTGGGCATGGTGCAGGCTACCGAGGTGCTAAAATATATCCTGGGGAAGGGGGAGCTTTTGAATGGCAAGCTGCTTATTTTCAATGCGCTGGATATGAGCTTCCGCAGGGTGAATATCCAGCGGAATGCGAACTGCCAAATTTGTGGGGATAATCCAACTATACGGGAGTTAATTGACTACGAAGAGTTCTGCCAGCTTCGTAGCGCAGGAAAGTAAGGAGGAGGTAAACAAGATGGTTGAAAAGAGGACAGTAAAGAGAGTGGTTAAGTTAATTTTCCCTCAAAATCTGATCAAGGAGCCGGTAACCTTCCAGATGGCAAAAAAATACGACATAGTTCCAAACATTCGCCGGGCCAGGGTTACTGAGACCGTGGGAGAATTGGTGCTTGAGCTGGAAGGAGAAGAAGAGAACGTGGAAAAGGGAATAAATTACCTGCTTGAAAAAGGGGTTGAAGTAAAGCCTATCGGGGGAGATATTGTAGACTGACCATCTTCTCAGTATATCTGTCTTACGATAACAATAGATTTATTTGCTTCATGGCACTCCAGATAAATGTTGACACTTTTGGTCATGATTGATATAGTTGTAGACTCTAAAATAGTACCGGGTTAGTCATAAAAAGGGGAGGAGAGGTATGAGAATTTACCAGGATGTTACCGAGACTATAGGAAAGACACCTCTGGTTAGACTTTCTCGTATAGGGAAAAATTTGCCGGGAGAATTGGTGGGCAAGTTGGAGTTTTTCAATCCCTGTGGGAGCGTGAAGGATAGAATCGGCGTCTCCATGATTGAAGAGGCAGAGAAAAAGGGTTTGGTAAATAAGGATACCGTAATAGTAGAACCTACCAGCGGAAATACGGGGATTGCCCTGGCTTTTGTCTGTGCGGTGAAGGGATACCGCCTGATACTAACTATGCCCGAGACCATGAGCATAGAAAGGCGAAGAATGCTGGCTGCTTTTGGTGCGGAATTGATACTCACGCCGGGAGAGGAGGGGATGAAAGGAGCCGTGAGAAAGGCGGAGGAAATAGTCGCCTCCACGGCAAATTCTTTCATGCCCCAGCAGTTTAAAAATCCCGCCAATCCCGAGATACACAGGAAGACCACAGCAGAAGAAATATGGAAGGACACAGAAGGCAGGATAGATATCCTGGTGGCAGGAGTGGGCACAGGAGGGACTATCACGGGTGTGGCAGAAGTTATTAAGAAAAAGAAACCCGAATTGCAGGTGATTGCCGTAGAGCCTGAAACTTCCCCGGTTCTTTCAGGAGGACAGCCAGGACCCCATAAAATACAGGGAATAGGGGCAGGATTTATTCCCGAGGTGCTTAACGTGGACATAATTGATGAAATAATTACGGTGCCCAATGAAGAATCAATAAATACAGCACGGAGGCTGGTGAAAGAGGAAGGCATCTTTGCTGGAATCTCCTCCGGTGCGGCGGTATGGGCGGGGATAAAGGTGGCGGAAAGAAAAGAAAATGAAGGCAAGCTGATCGTGGTGATAATCCCGGATCTGGGAGATAGGTATCTTACCACGGAGCTTTACTATTTAGAGGAAGTGTAAAGATGGATCGTCGAGAGTTTATTAAGTTATCCGGTAAGCTTATAGTGGGAGGGAGCCTGGCTTTTTCATTGCCCGGGAGGCTTTTCTCTCAGAAAGCCTATCCTACCCTCAAGATAGGTTATATACCTATTACTGATGCCACCCCCCTGCTTATTGCCCATGCCCTGGGCTTTTACGAAGAGGAAGGGATAAAAGCAGAGAAGCCTGTCCTGGTGAGAGGGTGGTCAACTCTTTCAGAAGCTTTTATGTCGGGTAAATTTAACCTCTGTCATTTACTCTCTCCCATACCCGTGTACATGAGATTTAACCTGGGATTTCCCGTAAAGGTGGTAGCCTGGGACCATGTAAATAATTCTGCGCTCACGGTGCGCAAGGGGATAAACAGCCTGGAAGAACTGGGTGGGAAAAAGATTGCCGTGCCTTACTGGTATTCCATCCATAACATAATCCTGCAAATTGTGCTCAGGCATTATGGAATTACCCCGGTGCTGGAAAAGGGAAGGGGAAAGGTAAAGCCGCATGAAACATTGCTTTTGGTTATGCCTCCTCCTGATATGCCCAATGCCCTGGCTTCCCGCACCATAGACGGCTACATAGTAGCCGAGCCATTTAACGCTATCGGGGAATTATGGGCAAATGCTGAGATACTGCGCTTCAGCGGGGATATATGGAAAAACCATGCCTGCTGCGTAGCCGCAATGAAAGAGAATGACCTGGTAGAGTTTCCCGAGTGGTCATACAAAGTAGTTAAAGCGATTGTAAAGGCAGAGATATGGGCCAGGAACAACCTGGAAAAGACAGCACGGATTCTTTCCCGTGAAGGCAAGGGGTACCTTCCTTTCCCGGAAAAAGTGCTGCGCCAGGCTATGCTCAACTATAGCCTTGATACCTACGGTGGTAAAGCTATAAAGCACCCGGATTGGAATATTAAGAGAATTGACTTTCAGCCGTTCCAGTACCCTTCTTACAGTGAGAAACTCGTGGAGAACATGAAATTGACCCGGGTAGCGGGAGCATCTTCCTTTTTACAGCCTCTTAAGTGGGGCAAGGTGGATTCCACGCTTATGGCCCGGGACCCGGTGCTTAAAGCCGTGGAAGAGACAAAAGGATGGAATAATTTTGCCGGCGTGGTGGATATTAATTC
>JAADFP010000045.1 GCA_013152825.1 Caldisericota bacterium
AAAAAATGTCCCATGTCATGGGTTGACCCAGATGCCTTTGATTTTTCTTCTCATTTCCGTTAAAATTGCTTTGCTGAAAAGGAGGTAAAAATGTCAGAAATAGTAGAAATATGGGGAAGAGAAATATTGGATTCTCGTGGAAATCCAACAGTAGAAGTAGACGTGTATTTAGAGGATGGCTCTTTTGGAAGAGCAAGCGTGCCCTCGGGTGCTTCTACCGGAGAACACGAAGCCCTGGAGCTCAGAGATGGGGATAAATCACGCTACAAGGGCAAAGGAGTTCTTAAAGCGGTTGAACATGTTAACAATATAATTGCACCAGAACTCGAAGGAATGGAAGCCACTGAACAAAAAAGCATAGATGAGCAGTTACTGGAACTGGATGGAACTGAAAGCAAAGAGAAATTGGGAGCTAATGCCATCCTGGGAGTCTCCCTTGCCGTAGCCAGAGCTGCTGCGGAATCCTGCGGGCTGCCTCTCTACCAGTATATAGGAGGAGTCTATGCCCACCTCCTTCCCATTCCCTTCCTTAACATACTTAACGGCGGTCAACACGCAGATAACAATGTGGATATTCAGGAATTTATGATAGTTCCTGCCGGGGCACCCACTTTCAAGGAAGCCCTGAGATATGCCTCGGAAGTGTATCATACCCTTAAGGAGGTTTTAAAAAAGAAAGGGTTAAGTACAGGAGTAGGAGATGAAGGCGGTTTTGCTCCCAACCTTAATTCCAATGAAGAAGCCATAAAAATAATTCTTCAGGCTATCGAAGAGGCAGGATATCGTCCGGGAGAAGATATAGACATAGCAATCGACTCTGCCGCTTCCTCCTTTTACAAAGATGGAACCTATATCCTAAAAAGTGAAGGCAAAACCCTGGATTACAAAGGCATGACAGATTACTACCGCCATTTGTTAAACAATTACCCCATAATAAGTATTGAAGACGGTCTGGCAGAGGACGATTGGAAAGGATGGAAATACCTGACTGATAAATTGGGTGCAAGAGCCCAGTTAGTAGGAGATGACATCTTTGTTACTAATTCCAGGATACTGATGAAAGGCATGGAGGAAGGAATAGCAAATTCTATACTAATAAAGCCCAACCAGATTGGCACTCTTACTGAAACATTGCAGACCGTTACCCTGGCTAAAAGCAATGGTTATGCCACTGTGCTTTCCCATCGTTCAGGAGAAACAGAAGATAACTATTTAGCAGATCTGGCTGTTGCCTTTGGCACCGGGCAGATAAAAACAGGCGCTCCCTGCCGTTCTGAAAGAAATGCAAAGTATAACCAGCTTCTGAGGATAGAAGAAGAACTGGGAGAAGCAGGAGCCCTGCCCGGGAGAGAAGTCTTTGGTGCAGGTGGATGAAGTGGAAATTTATTCTCTATATAATAGGAATACTCCTTATCCTCTGGATAGCAGCAATGGTGCTACTTCCGCCATTGCACCAGTATCTTGCTCTTAAAAAGGATTTGGATGACCTCGAGAAAGAGAATGACCATTTAAAACAAAAAATTTTTTCGCTTCAGCAGGAGGAAGAAAGAATTAAGAATGATACTTTTTACCTTGAGTACATTATTCGCAGGGATCTCAAAATGATGAAGCCAGAGGAAAGAGTATACCGGGTAAAATAATGTTTGACAATCTTAGAACCAGGCTTTCGAAAATATTTAAGAAGTTAAAGGGCGAGGCATTTCTCAGTGAGAAGAACATTGAAGAGGCCCTCAAAGAGGTCAGGATTGCTCTCCTGGAAGCAGATGTAAACTACAGAGTAGTAAGAGAATTCCTCACCCTTACCCGGGAAAAAGCTCTGGGGAAACGGGTGCTAAACAGTGTGAGCCCTGCCCAGCAATTTATAAAGATTGTGCATGAGGAATTGGTAAAAATACTGGGTGAACAGGCTACTGGTTTACTTACGGCTCCCGTACCCCCATCCATATACATGTTGGTAGGAATTCAGGGAAGCGGAAAAACGACTACCTGTGCAAAACTGGGATTAATACTAAAGAATAAAGGAAGGAAAGTTCTCCTGGCTGCCACTGATACTCAACGTCCTGCGGCAAGAGAACAATTAAAAATGCTGGGAGAAAAGATAGGCGTTCCCACTTTCACGGAAGGAAGAACCCCCCTGGAAATTGCTTTAAGTGCTCTCAAAACTTCCCGTAAGTTAGGGTGTAACGTTGTACTCCTGGATACACAGGGAAGATTGCAGGTAGAGGAAGAGTTAATGAAAGAGCTGGAAGTTATGAGGGACAGGATTAAGCCCACAGAAATACTTTTAGTGGCAGATGCCATGACCGGACAGGAAGCAGTAAATATAGCCAGTACATTTAATGAACGGCTTTCTCTGGACGGAATAATATTAACCAAGGTAGATAGTGATGCCAGAGGGGGAGCCGCTCTCTCTATGAGAATGGTTACAGGTTGTCCGATAAAATTTATAGGCACGGGAGAAAAAATCCAGGACATGGAAGCCTTTTACCCGGATAGAATAGCTTCCCGGATTTTAGGCATGGGAGACATAGTTACCCTGGTAGAAAAGGCAGAGGCTGTTGAGTCTGAGGAAGACGAACGCATGCTGAAGAGACTGAAAGCAAACGAATTTAACCTGGAAGATTTTCTCCTCTACCTGCAAAAAATGAAGAGTATGGGGCCCCTCTCTAAGTTGCTGGACTATCTGCCGGTAGAGCAAAAGGTAAGGGATATAGGACTTGATGATAAGCATTACAAGAGGGTAGAAGCAATAATTCTCTCCATGACACGGGAGGAGAGAGCAGAACCCCGAATAATTGATGGCAGCAGGAAAAAAAGGATAGCCAGAGGAAGCGGGACCTCGGTGCAACAGGTGAATCAATTACTGAAACAATTTCAATTCGCCAAGAAACGAATGAAAGAAATGGTAAAATACGGACATCTTATCAAAAGAAAAGGATGGTTACCTAAGTTAGGATAAAAGGAGGAAATAATGGCAGTAAGGATTAGACTGTTTCGTACAGGGAAAAAACATTTCCCTTCTTATCGTATAGTGGCCGCTGATAGTCGTTCCCCCAGGGATGGGAAATTCCTGGAAACACTCGGCTCTTACGATCCCAAAGAAGATCCACCCCGGGTAAGCGTGGATATGGAAAGGTTGAAGTACTGGCTGGAAAAGGGAGCACAAATGAGCACGACGGTGAAAAGCCTTATCAAGAAAGCTTCATGATTTTTTATGTATTGACAATATTTCCCGAATTTTTTTATCCGTTTTTAGAAAAAGGGATAGTTGCCAAAGGCATAGAGAGAAAGAAGTTAGAAATACGCATTAAAAATTTGCGGGATTTCACCAAAGATAAGAGAAGGACAGTGGATGATTACTCGTTTGGAGGCGGCGGCATGGTTTTGAAACCAGAGCCGGTATTTTTAGCTATGGATGAGGTTAATAAAGAATTTAAAAATAAGAAGAGAGTAGTTCTTCTTACTCCGCAAGGGGAAATTTTTACCCAGAGGAAAGCAGAAGAATTTGCCCGGGAGAAGGCACTTGTCCTGATATGCGGACGATATGAAGGCGTGGATGAAAGAATCAGAGAGACGTTGATTACCGATGAGATATCCATTGGTGACTATGTGCTGGCAGGAGGAGAACTTCCCTCCCTGGTAGTGATAGAAACAATATCCCGCATTATACCGGGGGTTTTGGGGAAAGAAAGATCCTACGAAGAAGATTCTTTTACCCAGCCCTTTTTAGATTGGCCGCATTACACGCGTCCCAGGGAATTCCGCGGGAAGCAGGTCCCCGAGATACTCTTAAGCGGGAACCACCAGGAGATAAAGAAATGGAGGCTAAAAGAAGCTTTGAAAAGGACCCTGCAAAGACGGCCTGATTTACTCAAAGAGGAACTTTTAGATAAAGAAACGGGAAAGATACTGAGAGAAGTAAAAAGAGAAAGGAGGCTCGGATGAATATACAGGAATTGGTAGAGAAAGAAAAAATGCGGGAAGATATCCCGGAATTTCAGGTAGGAGATACAGTCAAGGTATACACAAAAATCTTCGAAGGGGGAAAAGAAAGGGTGCAGGTTTTCGAGGGCATAGTAATTCGTAGACGCGGAGGAGGATTGCGTGAAACCTTTACTGTGCGGCGCTCAAGTCATGGTGAAGGGGTAGAAAGAATATTTCCCCTGCATGCTCCTATAATAGAAAAGATTGAGGTAACCCGCAAAGGCAGAGTAAGACGCGCCAAACTTTACTACCTGAGAAAAGTAAGGGGTAAGAAATTAAAGGTAAAAGAAAGAACCCAGAGACGAGAAGTAAATAGTAAATAGTGAGTTGATTCCATAGTATCTTAGTTTCTGGGGTTTATCTTTTGGATTTATTTAGGATTTAGAGTTTTGTGTTTGGAGTTTTTAATAAAGGTGGAATCTATACCCAGGAGGAATCTGGGAAAAAGGATACACCTTTATAGCCGGGATAGACGAGGTAGGAAGAGGACCGCTGGCCGGGCCAGTAGTTGCAGGTGCAGTAATTCTGAGACCTTTTACCTACATAGATAAACTCAAAGACTCAAAAAAACTTACTCCTGGAAAGAGGGAAGAATTTTTCGCTCTAATTGTAAATAACTGCATAGACTGGGCAGTGGGTATAGTAGAAGCTCGGGAAATAGAAAGGATAAATATTCTCCAGGCTTCAAAATTAGCCATGCAGCAAGCCATAAAAAACCTCAGACAGAAGCCGGATTTTCTCCTCATAGACGCAGTAAAACTTACTTCTGAAACACCTTCCAAATCAATAATAAGAGGCGATGAAATCTCAGCTTCCATCGCCTGTGCCTCAATAATAGCCAAGGTAATGAGAGATAGATTAATGGATAACTTATCCCTTATCTTTCCCCAATACGGCTTCGAAAAGCATAAGGGATACCCTACAAAATTCCACCGGGAGAAAATCGCAGAGCATGGATTAACTCCCATACACCGGAAAACCTTCAAGTTTAAAAAGTAGAATTGAAAGGTCATTTAGTCAGATTCTTTTCCCTATTTAAAAAAGCACCTACTTTAAAGAGAGGTGTACAGGGAGAAAAACTGGCAGAGAAATTCCTGCATAGGAAAGGCTTGAAAATATTGCAGAGAAACTTCCGGATAAGAGGGGGAGAAATAGATATCATTGCAGAAGATAACGAGACTACTGTTTTTATAGAAGTAAAGACCCGCTCCACGGACTCCTTCGGCAGTGCGGGGGAGAGTATAAACTACTACAAGAGGAAAAGCTTGCGGAAAACTGCTCTTTTCTATCTTAAAAAGAAGGGACGTCCTTTTAAGGCCAGGTTTGACGTAATATATGTAAATCTGCACTCTGATAACCGGCTAAAAGCTATCGAATGGATTAAAAATGCTTTCCCATTTGAGGAATGACAGGGAAAGACTATACACTCAAGACTTTAGACTATAGACCGTAGACGGGAGGAATTAGTTAGTAGCGAGTAGATAGTAGTGGGTAGCGAGGAAAGGAGTGGTAAGCAGTGAACAGTGAATAGTAAGCAGTTATGAGAAAATCCCAAATCCCTCCTGATGAAACATCGGGATCGGGAGGCGGAATTGGCAACTAACAACACCTATCTGCATGCGGCTCGCCCACGCAGGATAACTTTATCCCCATCCCTCAAAGAAAATCTTCACTTTAGCTGGGGGAAAAGAGAGAAGAAATTTTCCGTGGTAATGCGGGCAATATCTTCTTCCGGGATTCCTTTTAATTCCGAAAGCATTCGCAAAGGAAGAACCACTTCCAGCGGAGTAGTAGGTTTACCTTTATAGGGCACCGGGCTGTCAGTTTCCAGGATTAACCTATCTATAGGCGCTCTCTCAATCACTCTTTTATAACCATGACTGTAGCCTATGGCCGGATTAACCGAAAGATACCCCCCGGCAGAAACTATATCCCCTACCAGAGAAGGACTGCCCGAAAACCAGTGAAATATTGCTCTTTCCACTTCCATTTCTTTCACTATTTCCACACAATCCCTAACTGCCCGACGAGAATGGATAATCACCGGTTTTTGATATTCTATGGCCAGGGAGAGAAGTTTTTTAAAAACCTCTTTCTGTCTGTCTGGTTCCTCCTCTCCCTTGTAATCCAGGCCAATTTCACCCAGAGCCACAACAAACTCAATATGCTCTTTTAACCAGGAAATTTCTTCTTCTACTTTCAGGTTACCCAAAAGAAAGGGATGAAGTCCTATGGCTGGATATACCAGGCCTGGAAATTTCCGGGAAATTTCCAGTATCTTCTGGTTTGAAATCATTTCCTCCCCTACCCCCAATACCACTATCCCTTTCCTATCGCACTCTGCCAGCACACTTTCTACCCGGGGAATATCGTAAAGGTGAGAATGAGTATCCACCAGGAATACAGGCTTCTCTCTTTTTAAAAATTGCATGAAATCTTCCAGCTATAGGGAAATGATTTTTGCTTCCAGAGCTTCCGGGTCAAGGAGAGCTATAGTGGACTCCTGGCTCAACCAGCCGCCGCATTCCCCCGGGTTTATCACCAGGGAATGGCCCAGTTGTTTTATTTCCTGCTTATGGGTATGCCCGTAAATGAGAATGTCAATATCCCCTGATTTTGCCAGAGAAGGAACCAGGTCTCCTTTGTGGGTTAAAAATATTCTTTTACCCTCCACCTCTCCCAGGAAAAAGTCTTCGTGAATTTCTCCCAGGTTTTTATAGGCTTTCTTTAAGCCGATTTTTTCTCCATCGTTATTGCCAAAAACTCCAATAAGCTTACCATCAAATCCTTCAAATAACCGCACTGTAAAAGGCGAGATAAAGTCTCCCGCATGAAAAATGATTTTCACCTTCTGTTGTCTAAAAATATTTATTGCCTTCTTTAAGGAAGACAGGTTATCATGCGTATCAGAGATTATTCCCCATTTCATGTTGATGCCTCCTTTCCACTCCAGAATTTTAAGATTATTTCCCTGATTACTGTTGCTCCCAGAACCGAGGTAATATGAGCGCCTTCCAGGAGGGGATTCAATTCCACTATGTCAAAACCTATAAGCTCAAAAGGAGGAAGACGGTTTAGCCATTTTAAGAATTCCGGGAAGTAAATTCCACCTGGTTCAGGGTTACTCACTGCTGGAGCAATTGAGGGATCGAATACATCCATATCTATACTCAGGTATACTTTATCTTCTTCTTTTAATGGGAGTTTTTTTTCCATGGGAAAGAAGGAGATTTCTTTCTCCTCTACTGCCACAGACCTGATACCCACCGGGATAATTTCTCTTCCACTCTCTTTTAGTCTCCTCATTACTGTGGCATGATTAAGCAAGGAACCTTTCCAGGAATTGCGAGAATCAAGGTGTGCATCCAGATGTAGTATTCTTATTCCCGCAGGTAAGTTTTTTACTACAAAATAGGTGATTGAGTGATCCCCTCCTATAGTAATAATTTTCTTTCTCATGTTTAGAAGGGGAAGCATGTGGTTTTCTACGCGGGAAAGAATTTCTTCTTCTTTTTCCAGGGGAGAGAGAGGAAGATTTGCCAGATCAGAAATAGGGATACTCTCAAGATTCTTCTTCTGATAAGGAGAATAAGATTCTATTAACCAGGAAGCTTCTCTTATCTTATTAGGCGCCAGAACAGTGCCCGGAATAGAAGTGGTTAATTCGTAAGGAAAACCTGTAATTACTACTCTGGATTCTTCTGCCGTGGAGGTAGCAGAAAGAAAAGTAAATTTAGAGTAAGGTTTCATTTCTCAGGGATAACTCTTTTTCCACAAAATTAGGCAGAGCAAATGCAGCACGATGAATAGATGGATTATAGTATCTCAGTTCCTGGTTAAAACGCTCCCAATAATCTTGCAGGAAATCTTCCAGGGGAGAATATTTCTTGCTTCCCAGGGTAAAAGTCCATATCCCTCCCGGATAGGTTGGTATAGGAGCCCAGTAGAGATAGGTTTGGGGAAAAGATTTTTTTATCTTCCAGTATATATCCTTTACCAGTTGAGGATTATTTATAACCGATTCACTCTGCACTATGAGAATTCCCCCTTCGTTCAAAGATTTGCTCACCATTTCGTAAAATTCTGAAGTGAACAACCCCTGGCTAACTTCAGAAGGGTCTGTAGAATCTATTATTATAATATCGTAGTAATTCTTTTTCTTATTTATAAATTCGCCGCCATCTTCAACATGAATTTTCACCCTGCGGTCAGATAATTTCTCGCTCAGGTGAGGAAAGTACTGGCGAGAGATTTCTATAACCGCTTTATCTATTTCGCATAGGTCTATCTCTTTTACCTTTTTATGGCGGGTTATTTCTCTTACTGTACCGCCATCTCCCCCTCCTATTACCAGAATCCTCTGCGGGCTGGGATGTATAAAAAGAGCAGGATGAGTTATCATTTCATGATAGATGAATTCATCTTTTTCAGTAAGCATAACTTTGCCGTCGAGAAGTAACACTTTTCCCCAATCAGGTGTTTCCAAAACATCTATTCTCTGGTATTTACTGTAATCAGAGTATAACACTTTCTCCACCCGGAAAGACAAACGGGTATGATCAGTATGTTCTTCGCTGAACCAGAGTTCCATGATGTTATTTCCAGAGTACTACGCCGGCAAACACAGCTCCCACTTTGATAACCCTATGTTCAACGGAAATGGATAGGATACGAGAAATGGGTTCTTTTCTTATAGCCATTCCTTCCTCAACCATCTCGCATGCTTTTCTCTCTATTTCTGAGGAAGTACCTTTCCCTGAAACTTCCATGATTAACCCCGGCTTGCTGTTATCCTGTGGTACAGCTACAGATACTGCTGCAGCAATCACCTCTCCCGGTTCGTCAGAGGTAAGTGCCGCATAAGCCACAGGCACCAGTACCCCAAAGGGAAGGGTAATCGGCTCTATTTCATTACAAGCAGGCGGCAGTATACTGGAAACTTTTAAGAGGTTGGTATTACCAACCCCGGAATCCAGCAATGCCGCATCAAAAGCCGTTAGGGGAAAAGAGGCTTCCCCCTCCCCTCTTACCAAGAAAAACTTCGTGGGGGTTTCAAAAACCATAACAAGCTTTATCAGCCTGGGACAAGGTCCCACTTTCCGATACCGCTGCCACCTCTTCCAGATTTCCTCTTCTCACCTCCATGGCAGAAAAATTCTCTGCCTGGAGGGATTCTTTAAGGTATCGGAGAGCTTTCCAGGGGTCAACCACCTTGCCGCAAGTGAAAACATCTACTGCCGCATATCCATACTCAGGCCAGGTGTGAATAGAAAGATGCGATTCCGCAATAACTACCACACCGCTTACGCCATGAGGCTGGAAGGGATGAAAAAAACTGCCCAGGATAGTAGCACCGCTTTCCAGGGCAGCCTCTTTCATGATATTTTCGATCTTGGCAAGGTCGTTGAGCACTTCGGGGTTACAATGGTAGAATTCCCCCAGAACATGTCTTCCCAGTGCTTTCAACTTATCCCCTCCTTTCTCCAAGACGTTGTTAAAAAAAACAATTACCGAGGTGCATAATTTTACCAAATTTTTTACAAAATGTGTCCCTAAAATAGCTTTTGTCTATCCGTTTCTACCGCGCTGCTGACAATGCTCCTATCATATACTTTATGTCTTGGTCTTCAAAATCCAGTTTTATTCCCACCATGAGATAAGATGTATCAAGCAGGTTTTCTCCGCCTATGAATACCCACATGTTGTTTTTTACTCTATAATAAATCCTGCTGCGTAAGTAGAACGGTTTTATACCTTTTTGATAGAAACCTTCGGTAAGAATCTCAAGATTTTTTCTGGGACTGAAAGTAACACCTAATCCCCCTCCTGTCTCTATCCATCCCCCATGCAACATTATATTCTTCTTTATTTCCTTTCCTATCTCTGCTCTGAATAGAGGAAGGTCCTCAGCCATCTCCATTCCTCCTCCCACCAGGTAGTATTTACCAGGCCTGGGCTCTATTCGCAGATAACCCATATGTGTGGCGCCCATTTTATTAGAACCCACTCCTCCTTCATAGCCGATATAAGTCTTTACCTGATTTATCCGTTTTATCAACCCTTCTGCTCCCGCACTTATTTTCTTTGCAGACTTCAGAGTCTCTTTCACATCTTTATACATTTCCTCGGAAGTAACCAGTTTACCTACGGTTCCCTCCCCCTTGTTTATTTTTTCCAATATTTCCCGTAAATTTTCCAGAGAAGGTGTAACTTCTTTTTCCCACTTATCAAAATTGAGGTTTACTTTCTGGCTAAGTTCTTCTATGTTTTTGCTGGCTTTTTCTCCCTGGCTTAATATTGCCTGCAATTTCTCGTAGGTTTCTTTGTCTTTGATTAGTTTACCCAGCGTACCTTCTCCCTGGTCTATCTCACTTACCAGTTTACGGAGGGAAGTGGTTAATTCCTGGACTTCTGCAAACGTCTTGTTAAAACGAGAAATGCTGGTGCTAATATTTTCTTTATTTTCTCCCAGCCATTCGGATAACTGGAGGGCAATACTTTGAAATTTCTTTAGCGTCTCTTTTACTTCTTCCCCTATTCTTGCCGCCTCAGTAATCAATTCTTCCACCCTGGGCGGGTCTATTCCCCTTATTACACTTCCTGGTTTCCGAAGAGGCGAATCAGGAGAGCCAAGAGTTATGGAAACAAGCTTTCCTCCCATGATAGATACACTGGATATGGTAAATTGGGAATCTTTTTTGATGGGTGTATCCTTTCTCACCCAGACAGTAACAGTAATCTTTGATCCGGTAAATTTTAAATCGGCAACTTCTCCCACTTTCATTCCAGCTAATCTTACTTCATCGCCTACCCGTAATCCTGCCACATAGGAAAAGTTTATGTAATATAAGGCACCTTTCCGAAAAGGTTTAATCTTCCCTACCAGGATGGTCAAAAGAAGTAAAAAAACCAGTCCCAGTATAAAAAATGTTCCTACTTTTTTCTCTACATTTCCTAACATTTCTATCCCTCCTCCACTGGTATAGGCCCCTCATGTGAACCTGTGATAAACTGTATAACTAAAGGATTACTACTTTTCTTTATGTTTTCTGCCCTATCAATCTCTACCATTTTCCCTTGATAAAGCAGCCCAATTCTATCGCCCACCAGGTAGGCACTTTTCATATCATGGGTTACCACTATCGAGGTAGTATTAAGTTTTTTCTCCAGTTCCATAATCAGAGTATTTATGGCAGAAGCCGTTATAGGATCCAGCCCCGTAGTTGGTTCATCATAGAGGACAATTTCAGGCTCCATTATCAGGGCACGTGCAATTCCTACCCGCTTTTTCATTCCGCCGGAAAGATCGTCTGGATAAAGTTTCTCTACCCCTTTAAGTCCTACCAATGATAATTTCTCTGCTACCTTTTCCTTGATTTCTTCCGGGTCAAGCTGGGTATGCTCCACCAGAGGCAAGGCAATATTTTCCTCTACATTCAGTGAATTGAGCAAAGCGGAAGACTGAAACACCACACCTATTCTTTTCCTTATTCTTTCCATCTCTTCCTCAGTAAGATGGGTAATCTCTTCTCCAAAAACCTGGATGTTTCCTGCGTCAGGTCTTATAAGCCCGATTATCAATTTCAGCGAAACACTCTTCCCGCACCCACTCCTTCCAATAATTACCAGGGTCTCCCCCTTGAAAACTTCCAGGTTAAGCCCGGAAAGCACACTTTTATTCCCAAAAGATTTATATATATTCTCCATTCTAATAACAACTTCTTTCATTTTAGTACAGTAGATGCGTTACTACGTAATCGGCTATAAGAATTAGTAAAAAAGTGATTACTACTGAGCGAGTGGTAGATTCTCCCACCCCCCGGGCACCACCTTCAGTAGTAAACCCCTCGTAGCAGGCTACCAACCCCATTATCAAACCAAAAACTGTTGATTTAATCAATCCATTTGCAATATCCTTGGGAGAAACGAATTTTGCTATTCCTTCCATGTAGGGAAATAATTTTATGCCAAGCTGTGCTTTACCTATGATAAAACCACCCAGCAACCCGGTCACATTAGTATAGATGGTAAGTAAAGGAAGGACAATTATAGAGGCTATCATACGAGGAACAACGAGAAGCCGAATAGGATTAATAGCCATGGCCCTGAGAGCGTCGATCTCCTCGGAAATTTTCATTGTGCCTAATTCTGCGGTCATGGAAGCACCTACTCTTCCTGCTACAATTAGCCCGGTAAGCACGGGGCCAAGCTCACGAGCAAGGGTGGCGCCTACAATGCCTCCCAGCCATTGAGTGGCTTGAAACTTCAATAGTTCCTGGCCAGCCTGTAATCCCATCACCATCCCGGTAAAGATTGCCATGAGACTCACCACGGGCAAACTCCCCACGCCCATCCTATATATTTGAGCTATGGTCTCTTTTCTCATACGAAACGCAGTTTTAAACCAGTAAAAAGCATGGAAAAGGAAAATCAACATATCCCCTGCTCTGCCTATGCCCGTTGCTATTCTCTTATTTAAAGTTATATTCTCTTCCATATTTTCTCCTGATCTCCCTCTGCAATGAGTCGACAGCCTCTCTAATTTTAACATTACCAGTATCTCTTTTAGCAAGTTCTCCAAGCACCTTTAATGCCTCCCCGTAGCGTCCTTCTTCCCGTAAAAGCTTTGCCAGGTCCCAGTAAGCCGGGAGAAGAGATGGTTTCAGTGAGATGACTTTCTTAAATTCTTCGATGGCTCTCCCTTTCTCCCCTATTTTTTTATATATAAGAGCAAGGTTAGCACGCGCTGAAGGATGATACGGGTTAAGCTTCAGCATCTCCTCCAGGTAAAATCCTGCCTTTATTATTTCCCCCTTTCTGAGATAAAGGGCACCTAAATTGAAATCTGTCTCAGCATAATGCGGTGCCAGTTCCTTGATTCTCAAATACTCTTTTAGAGCCCTGTCCAGATTATTAATAGAAGCATAGGCAAAGGCAAGACGATACCGAGTTCTTAGATTATAAGGATCCCAGGCAAGAGATTTAAGGTATTCAGGTATTGCTTTATCCCAGATAAGTTGTCTTCGGAAAATAATACCCTTTCTGAGATGTATCTGGGATAAGTTTTCTTTCACCCCCACATTAAAGAAAACCCAACCGCCTGCCAGGGAAAGAAAAACTATTAAGAGGTTTCTCTGAAGAGGAGAGAAAGCCAATTTGAAGTGATAAAATTTCTTCCTGCCATGAGGGGGCAGAGCAAATAACAACCCCATAAAAGCGAAGAAAAAGATAGAAGAAGAAGGATACCTCAAATTAACCCCAAATAGATTATTCACCAGTATTCCCACAATCCCCGCCATCAGCGCCGGAAAAATAAAATTGTTACTTTTACTAAACTTCCTTGCTCCCTCTCTCAAGGATATAAAAATAAGCACCAGAAAAATTAACAAGCCCACTATCCCCACCTCACTCCATAGTTCCAGAAACTCATTGTGGGCATGATCCGTAGCATTTACCGCATGAGGGTTAAGGAAATACTCAGGAACCCTGTACTCTGGATAAACCACTAAAAAGGTGCCCAGGCCCCAACCTACTAAAGGGCGCGCCACAATCATTCTCCAGGTTCCCTGCCAAATTTTTACTCTTATGCCAATCGTCCCCTCTTTCAAGTCTTTATTAATTTGCTGCTTGACATCGGACATTTTAGGAAAAACAGCCAACACGCTAACCAGTAACAGAAAGATAAAACAGAGAGAAAAAATAATCTTCCCTTTCTTCTTCATAAATTTATTTCGGTAAATAATCATCAGTGTAATCAATCCCGCAATTGTAGCTATGCCAGCCGCTCGTCCTCTTACTCCGTATATCAATAATAAGGAAAGTACCGCAACGATAAGAGAGGGGATTCCTATGAAAGCTTTTTTCCGCCTAAGGTTATGCAGAGAAAAAAGAAGAGATAACGGGAAAAGCATATTCAGGTAGGCAGAAAAGAAGTTTGGATTCCCAAAAGTAGAAGGTAAAACTTTTTCATAGACACGGGAATATGTGATGATTTCTTTTATGCCAATCCTGGGATAGGTAAGCCTTATGTTTTGCATAAAACCCTGCAGGTAGGAGATGCTTTCTTTTATAACCAGAGAGGCAAATGGTATCAACAGGATTCCTATGATAATTTTTTCTTCTTTCTTGCTCCAATCCATTATGGAGATAAAATAGAAAAGCAAAAAGTAAGAAATCTGGGTATAAAGGTAAGGCCGGCTTGCATAGGGATAAGGTGAGAAAATAGTAGAAAGAACATACCAGAGGAAAAGAGCAATTAATACAGGGCAAGCTGGATGATAGAACAGCTTTACCTTGCCTTTAAGACTTGCTTCTATGAAGAAAAAAAGGACAGAAAATAACAAGAAAAACTGAAGCTGGGACAGTTTAACTAAAACGTAATTATACGCCTGGGGAAGCTGGACAAGGGGAACCAGAAAAAGAGAAAAGAGAATAAACCCTTTCACCCAGTTTTCTAATGAACCATTCTGCTTCACTCCATTACTCACAACTCTTATCTAAAACCAACCTACTGAATAAAACTAAAACCAGGAACCTTCCCGGTATATAGCGGGAGAGTTTCCACTACTTAAACCACCTAAGGACTCAAAACTATAACTGCCTGTCAAGGTCTCCGACCTTCGGGGCAAAGAGCCGATCGCATTTTATCAATCTCTTCTTCCACCACAATACCCCGGGTAGGAAAGTCAAGCAGCCGGCTAACCCTGAGATTATCTTTTTCATTAAGGATTTCCTTCTTTGCCTTCTCCACGGGGAAAGTATATATCCCGGCCTGAAAATGCAT
Organism: Caldisericota bacterium; assembly: GCA_013152825.1. Classification (GTDB taxonomy): domain Bacteria; phylum CAIJMQ01; class CAIJMQ01; order JAADFP01; family JAADFP01; genus JAADFP01. The sequence goes on from JAADFP010000045.1 coordinate 14,768, forward strand.
GTGGGAAAGAATAGAGGTGCCCGGCGGCCCGTTATATACAGAGAAATAATGGGGAGAGCTCAACACAAATTCCGCCATTACTTTTAAAGCCTCTTCATCTATATACTGGGCAACATGCTCGGAATTCACAATAACAATATGGTGATCGTAGTAAGGATAGGGATTGGCAGAAATTACGTAATTGTTCCAGAAATAATCTTCTCTACCCGGTTCCTGTATACAGTAAGGACAAAGCTCCTTACCCCTGCTTCTTTTTTCCACCCTGGCTTTACTCACAATTGACTTGCGGTGCGGGTTAAACTGCACTTCAATCAACCCATCTCTATATACTTTACTTTCTATATCTCGCAGGCATTCCTCCCTAACAAACTTATTCTCAATGCCTTTTTCCCAGAGTTCATCAATTTTTGCCTCTATATTCTCAAGAGGAGCACTCAATCTTTCCGGAGTAGTATCCATTTCTTTTGTTAATTCCTGGTAAAGAAATTGTAAATCCTCATGGGTAGAACTAATAGAATCCAATGCTTCCCATACTGTTTCTAAATTGGAGAAATCATATATATCTCTATCCACTGCTACAATAAAACCAGCCATCTCGGAAGACCCTGGCTTTATGGTCTTGTCCGGGTGGCCAAAATGTTTTACATAATTATCCGGGAGTCTCCGCCAGCGAGGGAATATATAGGCAGTAAGCACACTTCCCCTCAATTTGAGAATTACATTGATAATCTTTGTTCTTTCGTTATCTTCGAGCTTTTTAATAATCTGGTAAGTAGTAGACACAAAACCCATACTTTCTCCTTTTTAATACTTTCCGTATTTTAGCACAAGATCGATAACCAAGGTCATTACCATCAAACTCGTAGCCCTTATCCATTACCATTTTACACATATCCAGGAAGAGATTTCCCGGAGTCTCTATCCTCTCCCGCACCCATTCCGGACCAGTAACCATTAAAACCAGCAATTCCGCGCTGTTGATGTAGATCCCCTGAAATACAGAGGTAGCGCCCCTTGCTTTGCTCACGATGATATCTGTTGTAAAGGGCTGCATAGTTCACCTTGGTATAACCCGATTTTAATCTTTCTTTAATTTTCAACCAGTCATCTTTTTTCTTAATAGGCCAGTCAATAATTTCCGGCGTGGTGGAATAATCTCTAAAATTCTTCCTGATTCCTCCCGTAGGAGTCCTTTCCACGATATAAGTCGCGTTTTCCTGGAATACTTCAGCGGGGAAACGGGGAGAGAGGTCAAAGCCAAAGTTTACCAGCTCATAGCCAAAATAGTCTTCTACCGGCATGAAATCGGGTAGTCCTTCCTTTCTCCACCGCCTAACGGTAGCCCCCCAGGGATTATTGTGGATAGGAATTCTATCTGCTTCCTTATGCTCTAAGATTCTTTTCACTCTTTCTCTTGAGGTCATCTTATAGCTTCCTTTTTAAATGCTAATTTTCCCTGACCTCTGCTGCAATAGGTGCAAGTTGTGAGTCTCCTTCTTGATTTATACACTAAAATTATAATCCCGAAAAATTTAGGAAAAACTCCAGTTTTTCAGAGAGGAAACTCCCCCCCGGATCCAAACCTACCTGGCCCCGTTTTACTTTTTGAGGGCAATTTCTGCCAGGGAAAGTGCAATGGCAAACAGCAAGCAGAACATGGCAAAACGCAAGAAACTAAGAGGATAGGCAGGCAATTTTGCCACACCAATAACTATGCCGGTAAGCTTTTGTACGAATCCTACCAGCACACTGAGAATGGCCAGCAAAAAGGATACCCACAAACCGAACCTAAAACCTTTCATCTATTTCCCCCTTTTCTGTAATTTTACCGCCTCCAGAGTATTCCTCAGCAGGATAGCAGTAGTAACAGGTCCCACTCCGCCGGGAACAGGCGTGATAAAGGAAGCTTTTTTCTCTGCTTCCTCAAAGACCACATCGCCCACAATCTTCATTTTCTTCCTGCCTTTTTCATTCAATACCGGGTTTCCTTTATCGTCAAGCACCGGTACCCGGTTAATTCCAATATCTATTACCACTGCCCCTTCCTTAATCATCTCTCCTTTTATCAGGCCAGGTTTCCCCACTGCCACGATAAGCACATCTGCTCTTTTAGTGTGGAAAGAAAGGTCACGTGTAGCAATGTGACAAACGGTAGGAGTAGGAGATTCAAATAAAGATTCTAAAAGCATCAAGGTCAAGGGCTTACCCACTATCTCCGAGTGCCCTACTACCGTAACCTCCAGCCCTTTAAGCGGGAGGCCTGTAGCTTCCAGTAAGGTTTTTGCTGCCTTTGCCGTACAGGGAACCAGCTTGCCCTTGCCATATATCAGGAGTCCTATATTGTAAGGATTCATCCCTTCAGCATCTTTATCCGGGGATATGCTCATCTGAATTTCCCTGGCATTCATATGGGAAGGGACCGGCACCTGGAGAATTATTCCATTTACTTTTTCGTCCCGGTTTAATTCTTCTATAAATTTTATTACCTCCTCCTGGGTTTGACTCTCGGGCAACTCGTGGAGATGGTAAACTATTCCTACTTCTTCGGCGCTCTTTTTCTGATTTCGTGCATAAACTCGTGAGCCCGGGTTATCTCCTATCATCACTGCATGAAGTGATACTTCGATGCCCTCTTCTTTAAATTTCTCAACTTCTTTCTTTACTTCATTTTTAATCTTGCCGGCAATTTCTTTTCCCTCCAGAAGTTTTGCTGCCATCGTTTCCTCCTTTTGCTTCTTCAATCTTTGAACCTATACCTGAAAAGAGCTAAAATTGCTACTACTCCGTCTTTCCAGGTTATCTTTTTCCCCTCCTCGTATCCCCGTCCATAATAACTTATAGGAACTTCCCAGACACGGTAGCCCCTCTTTAAAATCTTTGCGGTTATCTCCGGCTCTATATCAAAGCCGGAAGAATGCAAGGGAATATTTTTTATTACTTCTTTCCTGAACATCTTGTATCCAGTTTCCATGTCTGTAAGAGTGCTGTTGTAGAGAAGATTGGTGAGCAAGTTTAGAAAAACATTGCCCATCATATGCCAGAAAAGAAGCACCCTGTGAGGGCCCAGGAAGCGTGTCCCGTAAACCACATCAGCTTTGCCGGCAAGTATCGGTTTCATAAGCAGGGGATAATCTTCCGGGTTATACTCCAGGTCTGCATCCTGGATTACTATCAGGTCGCCCGTGGCTTCCCTGATGCCTGTACGGACTGCGCTTCCCTTGCCACGATTGGTACTGTGAGAAAATATCCGTATGTTATTGTATTTGTTTCTTAATTTTTTTACGATTTTTAGCGTAGAATCACGGGAACCATCATCTATTACAATTATCTCTTTCTCTACTTTTCCTATATCTACTTTTTCTACTTCCTCAATTACACGCGTAATAGTAGCCTCTTCATTGTATACGGGGATGAGTATGGATAATTTCACTCTTTTCCCTCGTAATCTTTTGCTTCTTCTATTAACATCACCGGGATACCTTCTTTTATCGGGTAGTACTTCTTGCACTGCAGACAAATAATTTTATCCTCTTTCCATTTCACCCCTCCCTTGCACTTAGGACAGGCCAGTATTTCCAGCAACTTCTCATCCATAACCTTTCCTCCTATTACTAAAATGAGGAGCCGAGTACTCCACAATTTTAGCTTTCTTCATTTACCTAAGAATCGCCCTGATTCCACGCAATATCTCTTTTATTCTTCCCCTTACCTCGTTTCTCATCTGTTCCAGGGCTTTAACTCTCTCCCTGAGAAGTTTTACCGTGAGATTTTCTCTCTGGAGAGATTCCACTTTTTTCTCCAGCTCTTTAATCCTGGATTTAAGGAGACTTTCCCCTTTTCCCCTGTTTTCTCTTTCCCTCAGTAACTTTTTGACTCTCCTTTCCAGCTCTTTCCACTTTTCCTCCATACTTAGAGAGCCCCTAAATCATTACTGCCTTATCTCGATACCTTCTTGAGAAAGTCTCTTTTTGATTTTTGCCATAATTTTCTCGCCCTCTTTGTCGGTAAGGGTACCCGATTTTTTCTGAAAAATAAGCGAATAGGTAAAACTCTTGAAACCTTTGGGAATTGGCTTCCCGCGGTACAGATTGAAGAGATACACATCTTTAAGTAATTCTCCTGCGCTTTCCCGGATTAATTGTTCCACTGCCTGGCAGGGTATTTCTTCCTTTAATACCAGAGAAAGGTCTCTTTTAAGGGGAGGAAATTTGGGCAATTCTTCGTATCTCTTAGGAAGAATTTTATCGGCTAATTGATGTACGTAAACTTCCCAGAGGAAAAGAGGCACGTCTAAATCCAGTCTATCCCGCACTTCCTCTTTTAATTCTCCTATAATTCCGGCCTCTTTATCACCTACTTTCAATGCCAGAGCTGGTTCTAACAAGGGATTGCACACTTCTTCCCAGTGAAAATCTTCTCCCCATTCCTCCCATAATCTTTCTACTATTCCCTTTGCCTGGAATAAGTCAGATTGAATATCTGATGCCTTCCAGCCCCCCTTTTGCCAGATTCCTGCCAGTAAACCGCCTGCATGGTACTCTTCCCGGAAAACATTTCTCTTTTTCATATACACCTTGCCTACTTCAAACATTTTCAGGTCGTGGTTACCGCGGCTAAGATTTGTCATGCCTACCTGGATAAGTCCAGGAAGAAGAGAGAACCTCATGATTTCCCATTCGCCACTCAACGGATTGTCCATCCGAATTGTATCTGAAGGAAGCGGGAAATTTAATTTTGTGATAATCTCAAGGGGAACAAAGGAATAGTTTAGCACCTCCCACAAACCCATACTAAGAAGAATGTTTCTGATCTTATCTATTTTCTCTTCTTCCTCATTTCGGTAAAAGGGAGGCGTTCCACCCTCTGGCAAAGTAGAAGGGAAATTGTCATAGCCATGTATGCGGGCTATTTCTTCTATCAAGTCAATTTCCTGCTCTATATCGTAGCGAAAAGAAGGGACACTAACCTGCACACCCTTCTTCTCTTTCTTACAGATAAACCCCAAGCGAGACAGAATCCTTTCATAGTCAGGAATCCCTTTTCCCAGGATTTTACCCACTCTTTCCGGTCTCAAGCTTACCTGTTTCTCTTCTAATCCTTTCTTTTTTACATCTACAAATCCTTTAAGTGGTTTCCCCTCTGCAAACTTACCTATGAGATAAGCTGCCCTATCTGAGGCAATGGCAGACATACCCCAATCCACCCCTCTTTCAAACCTATAGGAGGACTCGCTTACCAATCCGTAACGACGGGAAGTCTTTCTTATGCTTTGGGGCTGAAAGCAGGCACTTTCCAATAAAATGTTTCTGGTAGTCTGGGAAATCTCGCTTTCTTCGCCTCCCATTACCCCGGCCAGGGCTACTGGTTTTTCCCCGTCGGCAATTACCAGGTCTTCGGGGGAAAGGCCCCTGCTTACTCCATCCAGGGTAATCAGCGTCTCCGAAGGATTAGCCTTCCTTATTAAGATCTTTCTGCCTTTAATTTTATCCATATCAAAGGCATGGAGAGGCTGCCCCAGCTCCAACATCACATAATTTGTTACATCAACAATGTTATTTATACTTCTTATATCACAGAGTTTAAGCCGCCAGCGAATCTTTAAAGGACTTTCTTTTACCCTGGCATTTTCAATTATCCTAAGAGTATAACGCGGGCATAATTCTGGCTCTTTCACTTCTACTTCTACTTTCTTAGCAGGATGTTCAATCTCCTCTATAAGATACTCCGGCATTTTAAACTCTTCACCGGTGAGTGCTCTTATTTCCCGAGCAATCCCCAGGACACTCAAACAATCCCCGCGGTTTGGCGTTACACTTATGTCCAGGACCCAGTCTTCCAGGCCAAGTGAAGTATAAATTTCTTCCCCTACCCTGGTCTCAGGGGGAAGTATCCAGATGCCGGAAGCATCTTCCCCTACGGCAAGTTCTTTCTCTGAGCACAACATTCCTGTAGACTCTACCCCCCGGATTTTTCTCTTCTCAATTTTCATTCCTCCAGGAAGCACCGCTCCTACCAATGCCAGGGGTGACTTAATTCCTTCCCGCACATTGGGTGCCCCGCAAACAACCTGTACCTTTTCTTTCCCGGTAAATACTTCGCAAACGCTCAGTTTATCAGCATTGGGATGAGGAGATACCTTAAGTACCTCTCCTACTATGACTGAAGGAAGTTTAATCTCTTCTACTTCCTCAATTTCCAACCCCAAAGAAGTAAGCTTGTCGGCTAACTCAGGCGCAGAAAAAGGAATATCTATAAACTCCTTCACCCAGTGGTAAAGAATTTTCATATAGCCATTCCTCCATCCACTCTTACCACTTCTCCAGTAATATAAGAAGAAAGAGGGGAGGAAAGGAAAAATACCGAGTCCGCCACTTCCTCCGGCAACCCTATCCTATCCATGGGGATATCGGCTAACATCTTCTCCCTGGCTTGAGGAGAAAGTTTTTCTGTCATGGCACTCTGAATAAACCCGGGGGCCACCGCATTGACCCTTATCCCCCAGCGAGCCAGCTCCTTGGCTAAGGACTTGGTAAAAGCAATTAACCCTCCCTTTGAAGCTGAATAGTTTGCCTGGCCTGTATTTCCAATCATTCCCACCACGGAAGCAATATTCACTATGCAGCCTTCTTTTTGCTTCATCATTACCTTCACCACACATCGAGAACAGTTAAAGGCACCCTTTAAATTAATCTCTATGACCTGGTCCCATTCTTCTTCCCTCATGCGAACGAGCAGATTGTCCCTGGTAATACCAGCGTTATTCACCAGGATATGAATGTTTCCAAACTTCTCCTTTACTTCCGAGACACACTTCTCTACCTGGGCAAAATTCCTTATATCAACTTCCCAGAATCCAAAGTTGACTCCTTTCTTTTCTATTTCGCCAGATAGGGCAGCTCCCTCCTGAATATCAAAGACAGCAATATCCGCACCCTCCTCTGCCAGTTTCAATGCAATAGCTTTGCCTATTCCCCTGGCTCCACCGGTAATTAAAGCTACGCGATTCTGCAAAATTCTCACCATATCCCTCCTCCCTATTTTGTTACGTCTTACATTTATACTGCTTTATTCAACCTGAAGCAATTTGATAGCCTCTTCCAGTGATCTTAGGGTATCAGTGGTCAAAATCTTACGCTCTTTTAGTGTTCTCTTTACCAGTCCTCCCAGTACTTTTCCCGGCCCCATTTCCACAAAGGTATCCACCCCCTTTTCTCCCAGGTAAGATACAGATTCTTCCCATCTAACCGGGTAAGTAAGCTGAAGAGTAAGGTTCTCCTTGATTTTTTCTGGTTCATTTTCTTCTCGCGCCGTAACATTAGAAATTACGGGGAAACGGGGAGAACTCAACTGAAGATTGTTGAGTCTTTTCGTAAATTCACCGGCTGCCTCTTCCATAAGGGGAGAATGGAATGCACCACTCACTTTCAGATATATTACCCGCCGGGCACCGGATTCTCCCGCCAGTTCTGCTGCGTATTTCAAAGCATTTTCCTCTCCAGAAATTACTATCTGTCCAGGAGAATTATAATTAGCACATACTACGATTCCTTTTGCTTGCGCCTTTCTCACTATTTCCTCTACTTTTTCTCTCTGCAGCCCTATGATAGCTGCCATAGTGCCTTTTTTGGCTCCATCCATCAATTCAGCTCTTTTCTTTACCAGCTCCAATCCTTCTTCGAAAGAAAACACTTCACTGGCAGCAAGAGCAGTATATTCTCCCAGGGAGTGCCCCATCACGTAATCAGGAAGTCTTCCTCCTTCTTCCTCCCAGACCTTGAATATTGCAAAACTGACCAGGTAAATAGCAGGTTGTGTAAATAACGTTCTTCCCAGATTTTTTTCTTTCCCGGAGAAAATAAGGGTACGAATATCCCACCCCAGAATCTCTTCTGCCTTCTGGAATAGATTCTGCACCAGGGGGAATTTCTCATAAAATTCCCTGCCCATACCTATATATTGAGAACCTTGTCCCGGAAAGACGAATGCTACCATCTTATTACACAGGCTCCCCAGGTAAGCCCGCCTCCAAAAGCATCCAGGAGTATTAAATCACCCTCTTTTATCCTTCCTTCCCTTACTGCCTCATCCAGAGCAATGGGAATAGTAGAAGCAGAAGTGTTTCCATACTTGTGAATGGTGATGAATACTTTATCCTCGGGAATACCTATTCTGCGTGCACATGCCTTCATAATCCTCCAGTTAGCCTGGTGAGGTATGAAAAGAGATATATCTTCCGGCTTAATGCCAGCTTCTTGAATAGCTTTCATTCCAGCTTCGGCAAGCACCCGTACCGCGATTTTGAACAATTCGTTACCTTTCATTTTCAAACAGTGTTTTTTATTTTTTACCGTTTCTACACTGGCAGGAAGTCGGGAGCCTCCTGCAGGCATGTAAAGTAAATGCCCAAACTCCCCGCTTGCCCCCAGGTTATAAGACAAGAGGTGTTTCTCCTTATCCGGCACAACCACACAGGCACCTGCTCCATCAGCCAGAAGAACACAGGTTCCCCTATCCTCCCAGTCAGTTATTTTGGAAAGGGTCTCGGAAGCCACCAAAAGAACCTTTTTGTACCTCCCCCCCCTTACTAATCCCTCCACAGTAGCCAGCCCGTAGAGAAAACCGGAACAAGCAGCCATGACATCAAATGCCGCCGCGTTTTTCGCCCCAATATTTTTTTGAATAAAACAAGCAGTGGAAGGAAAGAACATGTCCGGGGTTATGGTAGATACTACGATGAGGTCAATTTCGGCAGGAGAAATGCCCGCCATTTTAAGCGCCCGGAGAGCCGCTTCTGTTCCCAGATCAGAAGTAGCCTGATACTCAGCAGCAATTCTTCTTTCCTTAATACCTGTTCTCTCGCGAATCCATTTATCAGAGGTATCTACTATTTTTTCCAGGTCAAAGTTTGTGAGAACTTTCTCTGGAAGATAGGAACCTGTACCAACTATGCGAATTTCTGTATTCAAGAGACAAACTCCTTCTCTATTTCCTTATTAATTCCTTTCTTGACTTCCCGGCAAGCTACCAGAATACTATTTTTGATTCCCTCGGCAGGAGAAGCTCCATGGGTTATAATGCAATAACCTTTTACTCCCAGGAGTATCGCTCCCCCGTAATTCGAATAGTTCACTCTCTGGAAGAAATGCCCCAGCACCTTTTCAAGAGAGCCCTCTATTTCCCGGGAAATAGCCGATTTTCTCAAATACTCTTTTATATACATAGCCATGCTCTCTGCTACTCCTTCGCTACACTTCAAAACTATATTCCCTACAAAACCATCGCAAACCACAACATCTGCCTTGCCCCGAAAAATATCTCTTCCTTCGATATTTCCCACAAAATTCAGGTTTGACTTTTCAAATAATGGGTAAGCTGACTTTACCACACGGTTGCCTTTTGTACGCTCTTCGCCTATATTAAGTAATCCAACTTTGGGATTTTCTTTTTCCATCATTTTCCGTATATATATACTGCCTATTATCCCAAACTGCAGCAGTTCCTCCTCTCCGGCATCCACACATGCTCCCGCATCCAGAAGAAGAGTGAAATCAGAAGCAGTAGGAAGCAAAATAGCCAGTGTAGGTCTTTTTACCCCTTTTATTTTCCTTAAGAATATAGAAGCAGAAGCTACTGCCGCACCTGTATTACCCGCGGTGACCACTGCCTCTACTTTCTTTTCCTTAAGCAAACGAAAACATTTGACCATGGAGGAGTTTTTCTTTCGTCTTACTGCAGAGACGGGCTCTTCGTCCATCTGGATGACTTCCTCCGCGGGATATACGCTAAGGTTGGGCAAAGGATTTTTAGCAAGAAATTCCTCTATTATCTCCTGGTTTCCCACCAGGACTACTTCATCGGAAATTTCGGAGGCAGCTAAATATCCACCTTCCAGGATTACCTCCGGACCCCTGTCCCCTCCCATTACATCCAGAGCGATTCTCATTTGGCTATTACTTCACTTCGATTACCTTTCTTCCACGATAGTAGCCACAATTTGGGCAGACCGTGTGAGAAGGCTTCATCTGGTGACAATGAGAACACTCCACCAACATAGGCGTCTGCAGGTGATGGTGAGACCTTCTCATTCCTTTACGTGAATGCGAGGTTTTTCTCTTAGGTACAGCCATTTTAATTCTCCTTTCTGACTTTTCTGTCTATTATTCAGCCTTAAGTTTAACTCAAAATCGCTTTCTCTTCAAGATACAATTTGAAATATAAGAAAATCAGGTGAGTAAAATTTCTCCCTTTTATCGCATTTCTCAGGTATAATTATGAACAAAAAAGGAGGGAAGAATATGAAATTTAACAAAGTGCAACCGGGTGAAGTGGAGATCCCAACTCCTCCTCTCCCGGATTTCAGGGCAAAAAAGATTGTTTTTATTGGAGATAGTATCACTGATACTGGAAGAAGGCAGGATTTTTACCCTTATGGAAAGGGCTACGTTTCAATTTTCCGAGACTTGCTCATTTCACTGTACCCGGAACAGAGCACAGAAATAATTAACAAAGGGATTAGTGGAGATAACATACCCGGGCTAAGAGAAAGATGGGAGGATGATGTTATTTCCCAGTCTCCTGACTGGCTATCCATACTTATCGGAATAAATGACCTACATCAAGCAGTCAGACACGGCTTGAGCGAGTTTGACCCGGAAAATTACTACCGGAATTATAAGGAATGTTTAGAGATCACCCAAAAAATGCTTTCTCCAAATATAATTCTTATTACACCTTTTTACATCAGCAGAGCCAATACCATGGATACTTTCCGTAAAAAAGTACTTGAGAGCATTCCTGCCTATATTGAAAAAGTAGAAAAACTAAGCAGAGAATTCTCTACACTTTTCCTCAATCTCCACGAAATTTTCCAGGCCAAACTTGCCACTTACGAGCCAGAAACCTTTGCACCAGAGCCAATACATCCCAATCGTACCGGACATACTGTAATAGCAGTAGAACTAATGAAGACATTAGGCTTAATAAAATAAACAGCGAACGATAACCAATGAGAAATGGATGATTTATTTACCTGTGTCCAAAGATTTAAGTAAGGAAAGATGGAGATAAAAGGTTTTATTCCTAATTCCCTGCTTGATTGGGAAGGATACATAGTTTCCACAATTTACCTGCCTTATTGCAATTTTCGCTGTCCTTACTGCCAGAATCCTTCGCTGGTATTTTCTCCTAAATCTCTCTCCACCATCCCTTTTGAAGAATTGCAAAACTATTGGAAGAAAAACAAAAAATGGATAGACGGGGTATGTATTACCGGTGGCGAACCATGTCTTTATCGTAAACTTCCCGGGTTACTGCGGGAAATAAAAGATCTGGGGTTAAAAGTTAAGCTGGATACTAACGGCACATTTCCCCGCAGATTGGAAGAAGTAATCCAGGAGAAGCTCGTAGACTACATAGCCATGGATATCAAAGCCCCCTTGGATGTTGCTTCCTACCAGAAGTCTACGGGAATAAGGAGAGAATTCTACCTGGGAAGAATCGTAGAAAGCATTCAAATTATAAGAAATTCCGGCTTAGACTACGAGTTCCGTACTACCGTAGTCCCTACTCTGCATACAGAAAAAGACATCGAAGAAATCGCCAGTTATATCCAGGGTGCCAGGGCATACTACCTGCAGAATTTTGTGCCACGTGACACGCTCAACCCTGCTTATGAGAAAATTGCTCCCTACCCCCGGGAAAAGATAGAGAGCATTTGTAAAAGAATCGCGCATTACGTGGTTAAGTGCGGAGTGAGAGGAAAATAAAAATCTGTTTGAAAAGCAAAGAAGGAAGAAATGCTACCAAGAGAAAAATTTATTTCTGCTCTGGAGCGTAAACCAATAGAAGGAAGGGTCCCCCACTTTGAACTTGTCTTTTACCTCACCATGGAGGCATTTGGGAAAGTACATCCAAGGCATAGAAACTATGACCAGTGGGAACAGATGAGCCAGGAAGAAAAAAAAGCTGCACCGGGAAGACATAGCAGAAATCTTTTGCCCTTAAACACGGCATGCCCGGCTACGGTTATATATTTTCCACTTCCAATTGCGTTTTGCCCTTGAAAAGGTACGAGTTGATGTTAGAAGTCTGGAGGAAGGAGGGGAATTACACAACCGGAGAGTAAAATGAAAAGGAAACGGGTCATTTCTCTTCTCATCTACGCCATAGCCATGGCTTACGTGGAAGCTCTGGTAGTAGTTTACCTAAGAAAGCTTGTACCCCTGGAAATATGGGAAAAAGCCACCAGTTACCAGGACATAACCCGGCTCATCCAAAGAGTGGGTATTATGTGGAGCGAACAAACCAGGGAGTTTGCCACCATAGTAATGCTTGGTACTGTAGCTTACTTATTTGGAAGAAGTAAAAAGGAAAAGTGGGCAGGATTCCTGATTTCCTTTGGTGTATGGGACATTTTTTACTACATATTTCTTTATCTCTGGATACAATGGCCTTCCTCTCTGCTCACTCAGGATGTACTTTTCCTCATTCCCCTGCCCTGGGTAGCACCGGTAATCGTTCCCATTACTATCTCTGTAATACTGATACTCTGGGGTAGCCTGCTTCTTATACCAATTTCACCTTTATCACAACATAGATTAGGAAAGTGATGAGCTGCTACCCATACTTGTGTCCCGGGGTGAAATTAGGATAAACTCTAAATCCTAAACTTCCCGAAAGAATCCCGGACCCCGATATTATATCGGGGCTTCGGGACCAAAACCTAAATAAATCTAAATGCTCAAGCCCAAAACTTCTCCCAGGAAACCAACTAACTGCTTATCCACCTACTCCCCGGTAACATCGGGACAGGCAGGAATGACAGGGGGAGCTGGTATCCTGCATCTTGTATCTTACTCACTTCCTAACTTATTCACTTACTCACTTTTTACTATCCTGCATTCTTCTCACTACTCCTTCCCTCGCTACTAACTAATTCCCCACTATAATGTCTAATGTCTATGGTCTACAGTCTAACTCGTTGGTCGGTTGAGGTTGCGTAGCTCGAATCGTATATCGTTATTCGTCCACCGTCTTCCCCCACCATAAAATAGGAAGAATATTCTCTCCTTGTTCCTCTCTTCCTCCTTTTTGCCCCTTCCTCTTTTCCTCTATTCAATCCTGTCTATTGACTCCTGATGAAATCTTTGGGATTACCTCAGTTTTATGGAAGAGAAAATCCCATAGTTGTGTTAAAATTTGGGGGAAAGCGGAAGTAAAAGTTTCTGGAGTTTCTTGTGTTTAAACAGAAAGAATAGATAATGGTCTGGAAGATAAGAAAAAAAAACGACCCCTATGAAATAGAAAAACTGGTCCAGAGCTTAAGGATTTCTCCTCTGACAGCAGAAATGCTGCTTTACCGCGGAGTTACCACAGTAGAAGAGGCCAGGAAGTTTCTCTATCCCTCACTTGATGCTCTTCTCCCCCCCTCTGCAATTCCCGATATAGAGAAAGCAAAGTATCGTATTGAAAAGGCAGTAGAAAACAGGGAAAAAATTCTTCTGTACGGAGATTACGATGCCGATGGAATCACCGGAACTGCGCTCCTTTACCACTTTTTTAAGAAGCAGGGCATTGTCCCCGAAGTCTATATCCCCCACCGGATAGAAGAGGGCTATGGATTTCATAGAGAGGCAGTGGAGAAACTTTCAGAGAAGGGATTCTCCCTCATCATTACTATTGACTGTGGAACAGAAGGAGAAGATGCAGCCTGCGAAGCAGCAGAGAAAGGAATTGATTTGGTTATTTGCGACCATCATATAAAAGAAGGGAACCTGCCTCCTGCTTATGCCCTGATAAACCCACATATTCATACACATTCACCAGGCAAGGAACTCGCAGGATGCGGAATAGCTTTCAAACTACTTCAAAGCCTTGACGAAGAAGAAGCTTTCAAACATTTGGACCTGGTAACCGTAGGTACTGTAGCTGATATTGTCCCGGTTATAGGGGATAATCGCATCCTGGTAAAGGAAGGCTTGTTAAAAATCGCAGAAACCTCAAAAAAAGGGCTCAGGAGCCTGCTTGAAATATGCGGCCTGAAAAAGAGAAAGATAACTGCCTGGGATATTTCCTTCCTATTAGCTCCTCGACTGAATGCCGGGGGAAGAATGACCCATGCGCTTAAGTCCCTGAGTCTTCTCCTGAGTAACGATGAAGAAGCCAGGGAAATAGCTCTCTCACTGGAACTGGATAACCGCAACAGGAAAAAAGTAGGTGACAATATACTCAAAGAAGCAGGAAAACTGATGAGAGAAAGAGAAGAGGAATCAGCCCTGGTACTGGCAGGTGAAGGATGGCATGCCGGAGTGCTGGGAATAATTGCTTCCCGCCTGGTAGATAAATACTCCCGGCCTGCTTTTGTAATAAGCCTTCCCCCCGATAAAAGCAAACCAGCAAAGGGTTCAGCCAGGAGTATCCCGGGCATAAACCTGTTTAATCTCCTAAAAGAATCGCATGACCTATTACTTACCTACGGTGGCCACGAAAAAGCAGGAGGGTTCGAGATACTTCCAGAGAAAATAAACGTCTTCCGTGAGAGAATTCTTAGCTTAATCAAGGATATCCCTGCTCCCGAGGAAAAGACCCTTTTGATAGACAAAGAAGTTTCACTTGACACCTTAACTTTTCAGCAGATTAAGGAGTTATCCCTGCTCTCCCCCTTTGGAGAAGGGAACGAAGAACCACTGCTCCTCTCCCGTAAAGTGAAAATGGTAACTACTCCCCGTCCCCTGGGAAATGGTCATATAAAATTCTGGGTAAAAGGTGAGAAGTTACACCTGGAAGTTCTGGGATTTGGCTGGAAAGATAAGCTGGAAGATAACCTGAGCAAAGGTAGAGAAATTGACATAGTCTATACTCCTCGCACCAATAACTGGGAAGGGCGAAATAGTGTGGTTCTCATCCTTCAGAGCTTGAAAATATCTTCTAGGTGATTTAGCTATGAAGAGAGAAAAAGATAAAAAATTTATGCAGGAAGTATTCTCCCTGGCAGAGAAAGGCAGGGGCACTACCTCACCCAATCCCATGGTAGGAGCAATAGTAGTCAAAGGCAACCGGATAGTAGGCAGAGGCTATCACAAAAAAGCAGGTTCTCCACATGCAGAAGTTATAGCTTTGAAAGAAGCAGGGCCAAAATCCCGGGGAGCAACCCTCTATATAAACCTTGAGCCCTGTGTTCACTACGGCAGAACTCCTCCCTGTGCCCCCCGTATAATAGAAAAAGGGATAAAAAGGGTTGTCATAGCCATGCTGGACCCAAATTCCAGGGTAAACGGCAAGGGCGTAACCATGCTCAAGAAAGCAGGGGTAGACGTAGAGGTAGGAATAGAGGAAGAAAAGGCACGGAAATTAAACGAGTTCTATATCAAACATATAACTACTAACCTACCCTTTGTAATACTCAAATGGGCAATGAGCCTGGATGGGAAAATAGCCACCTGTACAGGAGACTCTCGCTGGATTTCGGGAGAGGAATCCAGAGCTTTTGTGCATTCACTGAGGAACCAGGTAGATGGAATCCTGGTAGGCATAGGAACTGTCCTGCAGGATGATCCGCTTCTCACAGTAAGGAAAGTACCCGTCAAAAAACAGCCCCTTAGAATCATAATTGATCCTAACCTTTCTTTCCCTCTAACGGCAAGAATGCTGCAGGAAGAAGGAGGAAACATACTAATCTTTACCGGTGAGGACATAGATAAAAACAAAAAAGAACAGCTACTTGCGAAGGATGTAGAGATAGTCCCCTGTGGAGAAAAAAGAATCCATATAGAAAATATGCTGAAAATCCTGGGGAAAAGGGAAATCACCTCTCTACTGGTGGAAGGCGGTAGTAAAGTGTTTACTGAATTCCTGGAAAAGAAGCTACCCGACAAAATATACACTGTTGTCTCACCTCTTCTTCTGGGAGGAGAAAAGGCACTTACTCCATTTGGTGGCAAGGGAGTGGAAAAAGTAAAAGCAGGCATACAATTCAAGGAAATACACTGGTTTTTCCGGGGTAAAGATGTGATAATGGAAGGATACCCGAAATACTCAACAGAGGATAAGCAGCTTTTATCCTAATCCCGGGGTATATTGGGTATCATATAACATAGGGTAAAAGGGGGTGAGTAATGAACATACTGGTAATTCATGGGCCTAATCTGGATTTACTGGGAAAAAGAGAACCAGAAATTTATGGAAAAGAAACCCTGGAAGATATAAACAATCTTTTGGAAAAGAAAGCAGAAGAAAAAAAAGTTTCCCTGAAAATAGTTCAAAGTAATTACGAAGGTAAAATTGTAGAAGTAATAGGTTCCTCGTTAGAATGGGCAGACGGGATAATAATTAATCCTGGTGCCTACACTCATACTTCCATAGCCATCAGAGATGCACTTGCTACATTCAACAAACCCTCAATAGAAGTCCATCTTTCTAATATCTACGCCAGGGAAAAATTTCGTCATCATTCCTACATCTCACCTGTATGCACGGGAAAAATTACTGGTCTGGGAAAATGGAGCTACTTATTAGCACTGGAAGCATTGGTGGCAATAATGAAAAGCAGTAAATAGTGAACAGTAAGGAGTAAATAGTAAGTAGGGGAGTAAGCGAGAAGAAGCATAACCCGCCTGCTCTCGACTAAGCCATGCCCGCTCCCGACCAACGCGGAAAGGCAGGCGGGGAGGGCGGACAGAGGCACAAAGGAGAGAAGAGAAGAAATGAGGAGAAGAAAGGCCGGGTATCCTGAGGAATTTTATTCTAACTTCCATGTGGTTTAGGGTTTGAGTTTATTATTTTGGATTTTGGGTTTATTTAGAACTTTGGATTTGGTGTTTAGGGTTTATCCAATACCAGCTCCCCCTGTCATTCCTGCCTGTCCCGATCTACATCGGGGCGAAAGCAGGAATCCAGGATTTAGACTATAGACCTTAGACTGGCAGGAGTAATTAGTAGCTAGGGAAGAGTTGGTTATTAGTTTTGGAGATTGGTAGGGGTTGTTTGAGTTTTGTTATTTGTAATTTGTGGTTTATTTAAAACTTAGGGTTTATTCCCCCTCCCATCTTACCTCAGAGCAAATATCTGCAGTTTGGTTGCAGAAATATAAAAATGCTATAATTAAATCGGTGTTATTTCAATATCCAAGAAAGACATGAGAAAGTTTCTTAGGATAGTTTAGAATCAGGGGATTTATGGAATATAAAGAAGAAGTTAGCTACTGGTTAAAAGCAGCAGCGCATGATTTAGAAGTGGCTGAAATTTTGTTTGAGAGAAGGAAATATGATTGGTGTCTTTTTATAGCTCATTTAGTACTTGAAAAAACTCTCAAGGCTCTCTATGTAAGAGATAATGCAAAGATGCCCCCACCTATTCATAAACTGGATATCTTAGCCAGAGAAACCAAATTATCTTTTTCTCTTGAGGATTTAGAGTTTCTTAAAAAAGTTAATGAGTTTAATATCCAGGCAAGGTATCCCGACAAAAAATTCTCTTTTTATAAAATCTGCACTAAGGAATTTGCAGAAAAATTCTTTAATAGAATAAAAGAGTTTTATAAATGGTTACTAAAAGAGATAAAATAATCCAGGAACTCCGAGACTTAATAGCCACCCTGGAAAAAGAGGGGATTTCTATTAGGAGAGCTTATCTATTCGGCTCCTATGCCCGTGGCAACCCTAAAAAATGGAGCGATATTGACCTTCTCCTTGTCTCTGATAATTTTTCCGGCATAAGATTTTATGATATTGAAAAACTGATTCCATTGACCAGAAAATTCAACAAGTTTATTGAACTCCATCCTCTCAAAACTGAAGATTTCAATTTAAAAGATTTATTTATAAAAGAGATAACCAAAACCGGAATTAGAATTAAGTAAATCGACGGTAGTGAGGGAAGAATAGTAAACGGTAAATAGTAAGCAGTAAATAGTTTCGTCCCTTAGTATCCTGGCTGGAAGTTTTGCCCTGAATCTCACATGGTTCAGGAGATATTCTGCAACGGCGTTAAATCTCGCACTGTCATATTCAAAATTACTTTCTGTGCTAAAATATTTTAAGAGAGCAATGCACATTCCCTTGATTTCTGGTATAGATATTGCTTTATAATATATAAGGAGATAAAGTTACAATAGAAGCATTGCCGCAGGAAATGGAAGATGAGAGGTGATATATTGTATAAATTATCTGCCAGGGAAAGGTGTTGTCTGTACAAAAATGTCCTACACTTGAGACAAAAATGGTCATTATGCTAAGAAAGGAGAGTTACCGTAGATGAAAGTAGGTATAATTCTGGTAATTGAACAAGAAAAAGATGTACGCGAGCTCATTTCAGCTACCCTGCAAGAAAAAGGACATGTGGTTGCCTCATTTTCAACCTGTGGAGAAGCAGCAAAATTCCTTCAGGAAAACCCAGATATAGATGTTGTTTTATTGGACATTTCTCTGGCAGGAGAAAAGGGGAATAATTTCTTGCAATGGATAAGAATAAAATATCCTGATCTCCCAATTATTATAGTAACCACTACCATGGAACTACCCGAAACACTCAAATGTATGCGGGAAGGAGCATTTGATTACCTTAGCAAATCATCTTTTTACCCGGAAGAGCTACATATTATAGTAAAAAAAGCAAAAGAGTTAAAGTCTCTAAAGGAACAAAACAGAAAACTAATCCAGGAGCTAGAGTCCAAATCCATAGAAAGTGCCACAAAATTGAAAGAAATATTCCTGGGGAGTCTTAATGCGTTGGTAAAGACCATGGAAATAAGAGACGGCTACCTGGTAGGTCATTCCAGGAGGGTGGCCAGCATCTCCCTGAAAATTTCTCGCAAGATAGGATTTGCAGACAACCTGAGAAAGAAAATACT
>JAADFP010000046.1 GCA_013152825.1 Caldisericota bacterium
TACTCACTGTTCACTACTTATTACTCGCAATTCTGCAAGGACTTTTATTAGTTTTTTCCTGTTATCCTCCTTCATGCTGCAGAGGGGGAGGCGAAATTCAAGGTCCAGCATACCCATGAGGTGAAGGGCGGTTTTCACCGGGATAGGGTTTGTCTCTATAAATAGAATTTTAAATAAGGGATAGAGCTGGTAATGTATTTCTCTTGCTGTATCCCATTCCCCTTCCAGGGCGCTTTTTACCATTTGTTTTAGTTTACCCGGTACCACGTTTCCTACTACTGAAATCACACCTTTCCCTCCCAGTGCCATTATCGGGAAAGTTAAGGAATCATCTCCCGAAAGGACGGCTATGTTTTGGTAGGAAATTATTTTGGTTATTTGCTCGAGGTCTCCGCTGGCTTCTTTTACTGCTACAATATTTGGGATTTCTGAAAGATCTTTTACTGTCTCAGCTGCCAGGTTCACGCCGGTGCGGGAAGGAACATTGTATAGCACTATGGGAATATCCACTTTTTGGGCAATGGTTTCAAAATGAAGATATAATCCTTTCTGGGTAGGTTTATTGTAATAGGGAGTAATGAGAAGGGATCCATCTGCTCCTACTTCCCGGGCATATTCAGTAAGCTCCAGCGCCTCTCTGGTGGAGTTTGAGCCTGTTCCTGCTAATACTTTAATCCTTTTTCTCACCTTTTCTACCATAAATTTTATTAGTGTTTTATGTTCTTCATGAGTTAGTGTGGCGGATTCTCCTGTAGTACCGCAAGCGAGGAGACAATCTGTACCGCTACTTATATGGAATTCAATAAGTTTCTCCAGGGTTACCCAGTCTATTTCTCCATTTTTAAAAGGTGTTACTAACGCTACCGTACTTCCTTCAAACATATTTAACCTCCTGATTATTTCTATATTTTACCCTAGGTAAATGCTTGCCACGTAAAGCCGGAAGGTTCTTCCCAGTTTACTATATATTTTCTCATTTTCCCATAAGGATTTCGTTCATCTGGAAAATAGGCAGGAGAATCGCGATAACAATGATTCCTACCACTACACCTATCCCCAGTATTACTATTGGCTCCAGAAGAATTGAGAAGCGGGAGAGAAGTATTTCGGTCTCTTCTTCGTAGATTCTGGAGCTTTCCTCCAGCATTTCTTCCAGGTTGCCTCCTTTTTCTCCCAGCTCCACCATCTGAATAAAGAGGGGTGGAAAGAGGGGGTGTTCCCTCAGGGTGCGTGAAAAGCTTTCCCCTCTTTTAATGCGTTCTTCTGCTTCCTGGATAACCTGTTCCATTCTTCGGTTGTTGAGTATGGGGCGGGATAGGGTAAGTGCTTCCAGGATTGGAACTCCTCCTTTAATCAAAGAAGATAAGGTAAAAGAGAAGTTGGTAAGCATAATGCGTAAGAATATCTTACCTAACAGGGGGATTTTGATCCTCCATTCGTCAATCTTCTCATGGAGTTTTTTATGGAGAAAGAAAGAAATTCCGGCCAGAATAATAATACCCAGCCCCAGCCATTTCCCATTGGTTTTGAGATACTGGGAAAAGCTGATTAGTAGTTTGGTTAAAAAGGGAAGGGGATAATTAAACTGGGCAAATAACTTGCTCAAGGAGGGGATTACTTTGAGCAGGAGAAAAGTAAGCACTCCTGCCCCTACCATGAGCACGAAAAGAGGGTAGGTAAATGCGTTTTTTACCTTGTTTTTAAAAGTTATTTCCCGGAAGAGAAGAAAGGAAAGGTGGGAAAGTACTTTCTCCAGCTCTCCGCTCTCCTCTGCAGCTTTTACCATGTTAAGGTAAAGGGGCGAAAAAATATGGGGATATTGTGAAAGGGCATTGTGGAAAGTTTTTCCTTCTCTTATAGAAGAACCGATATCCAGCAGGATTCTCTGGAGACTTCTTCCTTCATGCTGTTGAGCCAGAGATTCCACGGATTCTACCAGGGGCAGACCGCTTCTCAACAGAGAAGATAGCTGGCGGGTAAGTAGTGCAACCTCTTCTTTTTTGATTTTTTCCCATCGTTTCCTTTTTTTGATGATTTCACTGCCTGGTAAGACTTCTATGGGAAAAAGGTTAAGGTGTCTTAATTTCTCCCTTGCTTCCCGGGGAGTGCCGGCATCTATCAATCCGCTGGTTTTTTTCCCTGCCTGGTTGAGGGCTTCGTATTCAAAGATAGCCATAATTTAAGCCTAAAAACTTGCTATTGCCCATTATGCTTCTTGCGTTACTCGTAAAACTTCTTCTAAGGTAGTTATTCCCTTTTTCACCTTTATTAACCCGTCTTCCAGCAGGTTTTTCATTCCCCTGCGTTTGGCTTCTTCTTTTATTATGTGGGATTCTACCCTTTCTGTTATCATTTTCCTTATTCTGTTATCTATGGTAAGTATCTCGTATATTCCTGTTCTTCCCAGGTATCCCGTGCCCAGGCATTTTTTGCATCCCTTGCCTTTCCAGGTATTTGAGGGAGGGGGTAAGGTAGTGAGGCTTTTCCATTCGGCAGTATCTACACTTGTTTCTACCTTGCAGTGCGGACATATTTTTCTTACCAGTCTCTGAGCGATGATGGCTCTTACCGAAGAAGATACTAAAAAAGGTTCAATCCCGATGTCAATTAGCCGGGTGATAGCACTGGCTGAATCATTTGTATGCAGGGTAGAGAAGACAAGATGACCGGTAAGAGAGGCACGAATAGCAATTTCTGCTGTCATCTGGTCCCGCATCTCGCCTATTAAAATTATGTCCGGGTCGTGTCTGAGAATTGACCTTAATCCATTGGCAAAGGTTAAATCTATTGAGGGTTTTACCTGTATCTGGGCCACCCCGTTAAGTTGATATTCCACGGGGTCTTCGATAGTAATTATGTTTTTGTCAGGAGAGTTGATACGGGTAAGGGCGGAATAAAGGGTAGTGGTTTTCCCGCTTCCTGTAGGCCCGGTAACCAGGATTATGCCATTTGGCAGGGTTATTAGTTCTTTAAGTCTCTGGAAGTTATCTTTCTCCAGTCCCAATTCTTCCAGGCTCAGAAGCTGAGCCCGATGGAGTAAGCGCAGGACTACTCTCTCTCCCCAAAGGGTGGGGATTATAGAGACTCTTACATCTATTTCCTCTCCTTCCTGCTTTATCCAGAATCTTCCGTCCTGCGGCAGCCTTCTCTCGGCAATATTGAGGTTGGACATTACTTTTATCCGGGAGATAATGGCGGGGAGGTAATGGGGTGGGGGAGTGGATATTTCGTGCAAGATGCCATCTACCCGGTAGCGAATTCTGCCCCCCTTTTCCAGGGGCTCTATATGGATGTCAGTGGCGCGCATTTTCAGGGCTTCGTAGAGCACTAAATTGACGAACTTGATTATGGGAGGTTTATGTGCCAGATCCAGGAGGTCATCTTCTTTTTTCTCATCTTCTTTCTTCCCTTCCTCTGTAATCTCGAACACCTCGTCTGCACGGGCGAGAGGATGACGCAGCTCCTCCCATCCTTTTTCTACTTGCTCTCGGGGAGAAATAACTATTCTGAGTGCTTTGCCCGAGAGAAGGGAAAGCTCCTCCAGGTTATCCAGGGAAATTGGATCGTAGGTAGCCAGTTCAAGCGTATCTTTAGTGCAGTGGAGAGGAATGACTTTTTTTTCTTTTAGTATGGGGAGGGGAATGGTTTTTAATATTTCTGAGGATATCTCCTCACGTTTAATTTCTTCTTTATACGGTATATCCAGGAGGGCAGAGAATGCCTGGAGAAGAGTGTATTCATCTACAACCCCTTTTTCCAGTAAAACCTCATCTACTCTTCTCTGGTTTTTTGCTTCTTTCTCGGCTTTTTCCCACTCTTCCGGAGTTATAAATTTTTCGCCGACGAGAAATTCTTTAAGACTTTTCATGGTTTGCTTCAAATTCTTTAAGTTTTTTTTCTTTTTCTTTCTTAATCTTTTCGGCCTCTGCGGGAGTGCGCACAATGTGGGGAGTGATGAAGATAACCAGATTCCTTTGTTCCGAAGTGGTCTCTTTTCTTCGGAAGAAATAGCCCAGGAGGGGAATATCACCCAGGATGGGCACCTTACTTATGACTTCAGTCTTATCGTCTCTTATTAACCCTCCTATAACTATTGTAGCTTTATCCTGGACGGTAACAGTGGTTTCCGCTTCCCGCTTGTTTGTAACCGGAGCCTCTGCGGTGAGGGATTGGGGAGTTAAATTAGTGACTTCCTGGTGGATTTTTAGCCTTACCATGCCTTCCTGATTTATATGGGGGGTGATGGTAAGGATTATTCCCACGTCGCGGTATTCATAGCTTCTTACTACTGTTTCCTGCTCAGTAATGCGGGAAGAAGTGACGAAAGGTACATTTTTCCCTACCACAATCTTAGCTTCCTCGTTGTCCATGGTAAGAAGGTGGGGAGTGGAGAGGACTTTGAATCCAGTATCTTTCCTGTATGCTTGCAGTAATCCACCCAGGTTGCCCCCTTTTAAATATCCTATAAGTAGTCCGCTCATACCGGCTACTGTTTCCTCAGGCTTGGCGTAATTCATTTTAAACTTGGTTCCTCCGGCTACTTCTACTTCACCTTGCTTTTGGGTCCCTGCCCATTCCACCCCCAGATTAAACAGCTTTTCCACGTTAATGTCGGCGATAATCGCTTCCACCAGGACCTGAGCACGCATTATATCCAGCTTTTTTATAACTTTTTCTATGGCTTCGTATTCCTGCGGTGAAGCGCTGATAATCAGGGAGTTTGTTGCCTTATCAGCTACTATGCTTATTTCCTGGTTTAATGGTGAAGACCTGGTAGTTGCTCTGCTTTTTTTCAGAAGGGAAGTTGAAGTAAGTACCTTTGCTACTTCTTCTGCATCGGCGTTTTGCAGATAATAAACCTGTATCCGTTCTTTCCCCCGGGGGGCCGGAATATCCAATTTCTTTACTAAATTTTTTATCCTTTCCATGTCCGGAGTACTGGCCACTACGATTAGAGAATTTGTCCTTTCATCCGCGATTATTCTGGATTGGGTAGGGAGTGAAGGAATAGTTGTGGTGGAGCGTATGCGCGAGGAGGTTCTGTAACTGCGGGAGGAAGAGGTTTTGCCTGCCATGCTCTCCAGGACCTGGGTAATGGATTGAGCTACCTGCGT
Organism: Caldisericota bacterium; assembly: GCA_013152825.1. Taxonomy (GTDB): domain Bacteria; phylum CAIJMQ01; class CAIJMQ01; order JAADFP01; family JAADFP01; genus JAADFP01. The sequence goes on from JAADFP010000046.1 coordinate 5,115, forward strand.
GGCAGAAGCAAATTCCAGGGGAATAATTTTTGTTTCCATTCTCGCACTTGGCTGGTCAAGCTTATTTATTACGGTAAGTATCCTTTTAATATTGGAGGCATAATCGCTAATGATGAGGGTGTTGGTAGGTGCATAGGAGGTAAGATGTCCATCAGGAGTGATTAGAGGAGCGAGTAGTGGAGTTAACTGGGTTACTTCTGCATATTCCAGAGGAACTAACTGGGTCAACATCCTGTCCTCAGAGACAATTCCCCGCGCTTCTTTCCCAATATTTACGGGAAGAGGGGATTGTTTTGCTTCTCGTGCGGGGATAATTTTTATCACTTCCCCGGAAGGTATTGCCACCAGCCCCCTTATCTCCAGTATGGACTCAAATACTTTATACACTTCGTCAGTAGGTATTTTAGTAGGAGAAATAATGGTTACCTTTCCCCTTACCTGATCGCTTAAAAGAAAGTTCTTCCCGGTTACCTCTGAGACAAATTTAGTGACCACATTTATATCTACCCCATTGAAATTTATGGATACTAACTCTTTGCCTATAGAATAAGAAGTTACAAGAAGCAACAAGCACAATCCCATGACTGTTTTCTTCATTTTCTATCCTCCTACCTGGTAAACCAGGGATTCGTTTTTACCGTTTCTTTCTACCTCCACTACTATGCGGTTGCTGTTGCCAAATTTGCGGTAGAACTCGAAGATCTTAGAAGGTGAATCTATTGCCTCTCCATTAATTTTTTTTATTATATCCCCTTTTCGTATTCCCATTCTCTCTACCATGCTTCCTGGAATTATGTAGCTTACCCGGAACCCTTCCATTTTACCACTTTTAAAGAAAGGGGAAATTCTTACCTGGGAAAATAGCTGGTTAACATTTCTCTTGGCTTCTTCCACCTCTTGGCGGGAGAGTATTCTTACTTCTGTCTCAGAAGAGGGAGCAGCAAGAGAGGAGGGGAGTTTTTCTGATAAAGTAAGGGATACCTGGCCTTCTGCGCTTTGCAGAATAACTTCATTTTCTTTTATCGCGGTTATTTTCAGGTTATTTATAGTATCTCCAATTCTGTAAAGATCCTGCTTGCGGGATTTAGTATCTTCTATTACTGCAAAGGAAAAGGCCTCTTTACCCACTACTGTCCCCTTGAGCTTTAGGTTCAGTTCTTTCTTTACAGGAGGAGGGGAATTTGGAGGTTTAAAGAGGGGGGATAGGGAAAAGATGTTTTTTCTCTCTATTATTGAATAATAAGATAATGGCTTGCTTTGGGTTTTGATTCCAATATTTTCTCCTGCAGAAGGATTTATTTCTTTTTTGCTTTTCTGGTAAAAATTGATGAATGACCATATTGTTCCCAGCAAAGAAATGGCCAGAATTATATTAAGTAGGAGAAAAAACTTTCGCATAATTCTCCACTATTTTGTGAGTCACCTCCCGTGCCCAGGAATCTGCCGAAAGTATCTCTTCCCACCCGGGATTGAGACAGGGTTGATGGCGAGATAACACTTCCTCGCATATTTCCCATATAGAATGAAATTTTATTTTCCCCTCCAGGAATGCTTCTACAGCCACTTCATTCGAGGCATTTAAGATAGCAGGATAAGTACCCCCTTTTTTCCCAGCCTCTCGGCTTAAACGGAGAGCAGGAAATTTTTTCTCATCAGGGGGAGAAAAGGAGAGCTTATCAAATTCGGAAATAGAAAGAGAGTAAAGGGAAGGAATTCTCTCTGGATAAGTAAGGATGAATTGTATAGGAATCTTCATATCAGGAGGAGATATAAAAGCCAAAGTCGTTCCGTCTATCATTTCTACCATGGCGTGCACAATTGCTTCCGGATGGATTACTACTTCTATTCTATTCCACTCTATACCAAATAGCCAGTGTGCAGTGATAACTTCAAATCCCTTGTTCATCAAAGTGGCAGAATCAATGGTGATTTTGTTCCCCATTTTCCATACAGGATGCTTTAATGCATCTCTTGGGGTAATTGTGGAAAGCTCTTCCCGGCTTAAATGGTAGAATGGGCCTCCAGAGGCGGTAATAATTATCTTCTTTACTTCTCTTGGGGAGAATTTTTCCAGTATTTTCCAGTATCTGGAAGATGGCACAGTGTTCGCTGTCCAGGGGGAAAAGGTTTATTCCGGCTTTTCTTATCTCGTTCATGAATGTTTCTCCCCCGGCGACCAGGATTTCTTTATTAGCTAATGCAATGTCATTTCCTGCTTTTATGGCAGAGAGTGCAGGTTTAAGTCCAGCCATGCCCACGATTGATACCACCACGAGATCTACTTGCTGTCTGGCTACTTTCTCAATACCTTCTTCCCCTGCCTCTATTTTCAGGGAGGGGAAAGTCTTTTTCAGATACTCAGCTTCCTCTTTCCCTCCTATGGCTACGATTTGGGGATTAAATTTACGTATTTGCTCAGTTAATATGTCTACCCTGCGGTTAGAAGTAAGGCCTACAACTTTGAACTTTTCCGGGAATTGAGAAACAACTTCTAAAACATTTCTTCCAATAGAACCGGTAGAGCCTAAAATGGTAATAGCTTTCACTATGTATCCCTCACTGTTTTTCAAGCGAATATTGTCTGGAGCTAAAAGTTATTCTTAAAGAGAAGGAAGAATATGGACTTTGTTCCCCTGGAAATTGACGTACCCATCAGCAAGGGCAAAGAGAGTGAAATCGTTTCCTAATCCTACATTTTTCCCTGGTTTAAAGCGAGTTCCCCTCTGCCTTATGATAATATTTCCTGCTTTTACCCATTCCCCGCTATATTTCTTTACTCCCAGCCTCTTTCCAATACTATCCCTACCGTTGGATGAACTTCCCTGTCCTTTTTTATGTGCCATATTACTACCTCCTTAAACTTCCTGATAATATTTTAGCAGATTTTGCCCAGGTATTAAAGACAATTATTCGGGCAGTGAAGAGATAAGGGTATCCAATTTTCTTTCCCATTCCTTTTTTTCTTTAGCAAGCTTCTTTTTCTCCGCGAAAAGCTCATCCGAGATTTCCAGGAGAAGGAGGAGAACTTTCCTTAAGAAGGAGGGCTCTGCTATTCTGGAGGCTTTGCTTTCGATAAATTTTACCAGCGACTCCAGATACTCAGGACTCTTATCTGTCCGAATGATTAAGTCCTGACCTAAGATGCGAAAATGGTAGCTTTTATCTCTTGGAGTACTGTCTTGCCCGGCGAGCTTTCCTGAGCCCATACTTCTTTCTCTCCTTCTTCCGGGGATCTCGCTTCAGGAAACCTTTTTTCTTAAGTGAATCTTTCAGCTCTCCTTCTGCTTCTACCAGGGCTCTGGCAATTCCCAGAGTAATTGCCCCTGCCTGCCCGGAAATGCCGCCGCCTGAGACTGTTGCCTTGATATTAAATTTTTCCTTGACTCCGGTAATTTCCAGTGGCTCGAGTATCAATTTCTGGTGGTCCAGGCGAGGGAAATATTCTTCCAGAGCTTTCCCATTTATCTTTATTTTTCCTTCCCCCGGTTCCAACCATACCCGGGCTACTGATTCTTTTCTTCTTCCGGTAGCATAATAACTCATCTTTTAAGCTCCTTCCTGACTGTTGTTCACCGAGGTAATAATATCAGGACGTGAAGAGACCAATTCTATATATTGAGGATTTTGGGCCTGGTGAGGATGGGTATTTCCTTTATAAACCTTGAGCTTTTTGAACATCTTCCTGCCCAGCGGAGTTTTAGGAAGCATTCCTTTTACAGCATGCTGTATAATCTCTTCGGGGTGCTTTTTTCTCAGATCCTCCACGGTTTTGCTCTTTAATCCTCCAACATATCCTGAATGATGGTAATATCTTTTCTCTTTTTCTTTTTTCCCGGTTAATTTAACCTTTTCTGCGTTAATTACTACCACGTAATCTCCCAGGTCAAGATGGGGGGTGTATTGTGGCTTATGTTTTCCTTGCAGAATCTTGGCTATCTGGGAAGCCAGCCTTCCCAGCACTTTACCTTCTGCATCTACAAGGTACCAGGAATGGGAAATCTCTTCTAAATCTTTTTTCTTGGGAAAGTAAGTTCTCATTTTAATTTCTCCAGCATTCTTTTTGCTTCGCCAACAAATTCACTATCTGGATACATCTCCAGCAATCTCCTCAATTCTACCTCCGCTTTACCGTATTCTTTCAAAAAAGCGAAGTATATTCTACCCAACCTGAATTGAGCATCATCTGCCTTTTCAGCTTGCGGATACCAATTTGGCGAAAAATTCCAATAGCTTTGTTCAGGTATTCTCTCTTTTCCTTTTCTCCTGTTGCCTCAAAAATACCTTTATGCTGCCACTTCCAGCCTTCCCGAAATAACCGGGCAGCGTCAAGATTTACTGTGGCCTGCTCTACTCCTCTCCCTATTTCTTTTTTCTCCCTTTCCAGCCTTTCGATCTCACGTCGGTAAAATTCTATTACCTTTTTTCGGTTATCTAATTCTTCTTCCTGATTTTTGATAATATTCCAGAGAACGTCACCTGCTTCTTTATATCTACCTTTTTCCCATAATTCCTTAGCTCTCTCTTTCTCTCCGCCGTAAAGAGGATAAAACAGGGCGAAAAAGAAAAGAGAGCTAACGCATATCCTTACGAATGGTAATAATTTCATCTATAATTCCGTATTTCTTTGCTTCTTCCGGTGACATGAAAAAATCCCGGTCTGTATCTTTAGCCACCTTTTCAATAGGCTGTCCTGTATGATGAGCAAAGAGTTGGTTCAGCTTCTCCTTTGTCTGAAGTATTTCTTTTGCATGAATACTTATATCGGTTGCCTGGCCTGAGATAGCTCCTGCAGGCTGGTGGATTAGTATGCGGGAATGAGGCAGCGCCAAACGTTTCCCTTTTGCCCCTGCAGCAAGTAAAAGTGCAGCAGCACTTGCTGCCTGTCCCACGCAGATGGTGGAGACGTCAGGATTAATAAACTGCATGGTATCGTAAATAGCTAACCCGGAAGTTACGTATCCGCCGGGGCTATTAATATACAGGTAAATATCTTTATCCGGGTCCTCTGATTCCAGGTAAAGTAACTGGGCAATAACCAGATTGGCTACGTTATCATCTATGGGTACACCCAGCATTACGATACGGTCCTTTAATAAGCGAGAAAATATGTCGTAAGCTCTTTCATACCTACCTGTTTGTTCTACTACTATGGGAACAAGCATTTCTACTCCTTTGGTATTATAATCCCTTTTTCTTCCTTCCATGCTTCTTTCTTTGCTCCTTTTTTCTGGGATAATTTCTTTGCTTCCTCTGGTGTAAGGATGAGTTTCTTTTTGGCCTTCTTTTTGGCGTTTTTCTTCAGGAATTCTATGACTTTTTCTCTCAACAGATGTTCTCTCAGATCCTCCTTCTTCTCTTCCGGTAGCCATTTCCTCTTTTCCTGAGGAGTACCTTCTTCTATGATTTGTTTTCGCTTTTTCTCCAGTTCCTCATCAGTAATCTCGAAACCTTCTTTCTTGGCTATCTCCTGTATAACCAGCATTTTTTTAACTTCCTGGGTGGCTATCTCTTTAGCTTTTTCATCGTCTATATTGGAGGCCCCCATTTTGTAATATTCGGTTATGTTTTTAAGCAGGGTAGGTGGTACTTCTATCTTGGAGTTCTCTATTATCTTTTCTAAAATCTTATTCTCCAGCAAATCGTCTTCTCTTCTTCTGGCTAACTCTTCCAGCTCTTTCCTGATTTTATCTTTTAATTCATCCACAGTTTTAAATCCACCCAGGGACTTAAGGGCGCTTTCGTCGAGGGTGATAAGGCGTTTTTCCTGCACATCCTTCAATTTCACTACATAATCCAGATCTTCTTCTTTTACCCCGATTTTTTTCTCTTCACCCTTCTTCATCCCCACAATTGCCTTCTCTACCTCAGCGGGCAAAATTTCTTCTCCCAGGGTTATTTTAATTTCCCTGGCTGTCTGTAAGACCTTGCCATCCTTTTCAATGGTAACATCTAACAGTATTGTATCGCCCTTTGTGGCAGGCCTTTCTGTGGATTGAAACTGTGCCAATTCTTCCTTTTTCATCTCCACCACTGCTTCCACGTCTTCATCAGTAACTTCAACTTTTTCTACCTCTACTTCGATTCCTTTATATTCTCCGATTTCAGCAGGGGGAATTACTTCTACCGCCACTTTAAATTTAAATGGTTCTCCTTCTCGAAGACTGACCTCTTCAAATTTTGGAGAGCCGACTACCTGCAAACTCTCTTTCTCTATTGCTTGCTGGTAAAACTCTTCCAGCATCTTTTCTTTGACTTCAGCTTCTATTGCCTTGCCAAAGTGAAACTTCAATATGGTAAGAGGTACTTTCCCCTTGCGAAATCCAGG
>JAADFP010000047.1 GCA_013152825.1 Caldisericota bacterium
ACTTTCTTTTGCTCTCCTGCAGGATTCTTCTGACCTTGCACTTACAGCTACTAACTCTGCTCCCCTGGTATTCACAATCGCCCTGGCATGGAGCATGGTTTCTTCAAATTCCTCCCATCTTCCTGTAACATTCCGCAAATGGATATGGGCAATCTTATCCTGCCATCGTACCAGATCAGCAAAAACATCATGGCCTCCCAGATATGCAGAACCAACACAATACAGCAATTTATTTGAACGGTAGGGATACTGGCGCAAGAAAGATTCAACTCCTTCTACTCCATGCATGTAAGTTCCCGGCATAAGCGTTGTATGAGTACAAAGGAGAATACCTTTATCTTCTGCATAGGGGAAAACAGCATTGTAAACTTCTCTTTGCCGCGCCTGCTCACTTTCAGCAGCATCGCGGGGAAGCTCTCCAAGGCTCAGGTGAATACGTCCTATGTTGAGCTCTGCACATAAATCAATAATAGCACGCAACCTGGTAACTTCCTCTTCTGGGTTCTGTCGGGCTCGAATAATCCAACCCCAGTGTGGAGGCAGAGCAACAGTTTCAATTCCCCTCTCATCAGCTGCTGAAACAGCTTCCTTTACTTCCCATACCCAATCTTTTCGCTCCTGATCACACCAGATCCCCACGTGGGGAACACCCGTAGCACGTAGCCTGTCCACAGCAAGTTTCGTATCCCCGCCTATTCCTATGTTCAACATTAGATGTCAACATTAGATGCATCATGTTGCCTCCTCCTCGAATTTTACTATGCAATCACCCTATCCAGACCGGCGAGGACCAGGCTGATTCATGATCCACCTGCACCACCCGCACATAATAATAATTGGGCTGCATGTAATCAAAATTGTTATCCACCCACTTAATATCACAATCCCATTCTCCGTGGCAGGGAATAGTTTCTACAACATGTCCATTCTTGATAATACGCACATGATTGATTCCGTTACTGCCATGGCAGGCAATACGGAGGACTGGTTTTTCTCCCTGCCTAAAGCAGGGGAGCTCTGAGCCCATAATCTGCCCGTTAATAGTGAAATCAAGCACAATGGGAACCCCCGTAGTTCCGTAACATCGTCTTGCATACATCGCCTCAAAGACATCATCGCGGGTGAGTTTTTCAGAAAGTACCCCAATCCATCCGCTGCCCAGGGGGTGAAAGGTATGGTGATGTTTAATTAGCGGGCTTTGAGCATTGCCGGGATGTCCATCGTGTCCATCCGACGAGCAGATTAACCCTAATCTGTATCCCCGGTTGAGAGCATCACGCACATATAGCCCCCGGAAATGGTCCGAGACACCTCGCGGATAATCACCATAATACTCGCTGGAACCCCAGACTGAATAGATCTCTGTCAGCCGGTCAAAACGAGGATTATGGAAGTCCCAGGTGAGAGGATGCGAGGTAGCTGAAGGATGATGGGGAATCGTGATTGCCTCTGCTCCACATTTCTCAAGACCTTGCCACAACTCCTCAGGCGAGATAGTGGTCTTCGTATTCCAGTATTCACTTTTCCAATCCCGGCGGGCAGGGATAACCGTGCCTTTGCTATTACGAAAATATACATTACGATGTCCATAAAGTGAATTTGAATGTTCATAGGCAGGGAGAGTGACAAAATGACCCTCATGGTTAAATTTATCTGCCAGGGCAAAATAATCTTTAATTCCTTCCCGGGTAATCTGCCATTCGTGATCAGTTAACGCATAAATATCCAGTGCCCCCGGTCCCATTGCATAGCGGTAGTTGTCTTCCCGGGTTCCCACCCCGCATCCAAGCGGTTTATCATGCGCCACACCCGAGTGGGTATGGATATCGCCAAAGTAAACGTTGTATCCAGAAGCCCTGGGTTGATTCTCTCCGCACAAACTAAGAATTGCCGGGAACAAATTAGTCCGGTCAATACAGTTTTCTACCCCGGCCAGCTGAAACCACCTCTTCGATTCTACATCAGCAACAGGAACTACCTTCAGCACAGCCGGTTTACCAGGGGACAGCGTATCAGCTGGTATTCTCAATAACCCCAGGCCAAAAGAGGCAAAAGATTCACTGGTCAGAAAATCGTCCAGCCATATGGCTGAATTGGGATAGGCTGCCTCTATTCGGTTGGCTGAAAAGCGGAATGCTCCCTTACCGCTTCGCCAGGTCTGACTATGCTTGACAACTCTGAATGAAATAATCAGTTTGTCATTGCAGTACAAATCAAACTGCCCGCTTGGCTGGGGCAAAACTGCTCCGTTACCAAGCCCCATGGCAAATACGAAGAGAACGTCCTTCGCTTTTACTTCCCCGGGCACTGCTTCGGTTTCCCAGGAGAGAACCCCGCGGGAAGATAAGGATAAATACCAGGCACGCGCATTGCCAAATTCCAGGAAACTGGCTACGCGGTTTTCTACATATTCTGTGGAAGAAGCCTCTATTAATTTTCCGAATCCCTGCAAGAGTTCTACCCCATGTTCCCGCCTGGCCCACTGCCTGATTTCCTCCGGGGTAATTCTTCTCTGCCTTTTCTGAGGATAGGCATGCACCATTATTTGCCTCCTTGTGATTTAAATTTTTTAATACTATACCTTAAATCCTTCTCCCGTAAGCCATCCCTTTTCTGAAATCGCAGAGAAAAGCCCCACTCTTTCCCGGTTCTCCTGGATTCAATTAAAAGGGTATTCCAGCCCTTTCTCAAGGAGACATCCACGATTTTTATCTCCCTGCCCTTGAGCATCCTTTTATCTATCTCCCTTCCATTCACCCATACCTTGAGTTCTCCATGTCCTTTCACCAGCAGGTTTGTCTGGAGTTCAGGGTCGGGTAATTCCCCGGATTTAAGCATCTCTTCCCCCCGATCCACGGGAGAGAAAATATAAAGTTTGGCATAGGCTACTTTTGCAGATGCGAAAACTTGATTCCAGGCAATATTTTTAACGGGAGAATGGTAGGATTTCCATTGAGCATCGTCTTCTGTAAGCTGGTCGCTCACCAGCCAGTGATAAAGATAACCTTCTTCATCAGAGGGATAGGTCTCTACCTCCTTCTCCTCGCTCTTTCCAGGGATTACTTCCCTTCTGAGCAATACCCCTAAGTTGGTCAGGAGCAGACTGTAGAACCTCCTCACTTTATGGTTGTCTGCTTCAGAGGGCAGCACCTGGGAAACCAGGAAGTACCCTTCTCCATAGGGTATCCTCAGCATGGCAGCACGGGCAGGTCCCGTATTCCTGAGCGCTTGTTCCACCGCCCCCATTTTAATCGGTTCGCGGCAAAGACCGTCCACAAAAAGCATCTTCCAGGGAGAGCGGGGCACTGTCTCAAGGAGAATATTCCCCCTGCCCTTTATGGAATACTGTATGATTAGAAAGTTTTTCTTGTCTTTCCCCGCGTAGTGTCTCTTTTCTATCCAGCAGAGGTCATCACAGGAAATTCCAGAAAGGAGTATGTCTTCTTCTTTTTTGTTCAGCTGATATGTATCTTCTATTGGCTCCACTTCTACGGGAACAGGAAGCAGTTTCTGTACATGCCTCACAGAGCTAGGAGTAAGGTTCAGGAGTAAGACCCTGCCTCCCCCGCATACAAATTCCCGGAGGATTTCTGCCGAATCGCCCAGGGGAATTTCTCCATCAACGATAAGCAAACTTTTCCCCTTAATATCACCCGCAGAAATTTTACTCTCTATCCTCTCATAATCAAGCCCTATGCTCTGGAAGAAAGATTTAAATTTACTTTCCTCTCCGTAGATAAATCCCGGGGTCGATAACTGGAGCCGGGGAGGCTGGATAGCATAGTTAATTATATTGCGCAGTAATATAACGGCAGGTGGAATAGAGTTAAATTTTTCTATTAATTCTATCTGACTGAAAAGGAAAAAGCCTTTACCCCGGGGCATTTCCAGGATGGCTGCCCAGTCCAGCCCCCCTTTGCCAAAATCACCATTTCCTCCTTCCACTATTACCCGAAAGTTGCCTCTATCCGGTTTGATAAACATCTTTTTAGCCACCAGGGCATTGGAGTTGGTTCTACCCAGATAATCCGTTCCCCAAAAGGATAAATCCCCCGCCTCAATATTTTTTAGTACTGGATGAGAGATTGCCCGGGGATGAACTGCCTCAAGTTCCAGAGAGGAGAGCTCCAGTATATCCGGCAGAGGAGAAATTTCCTGTTCTAAAATCAGTACCCTGCCTCCTTTTCCTACGAATTCTTCCAAATTGGAATAGAGGGAGAGATTTATATCTTCTGTGAGAACCCGCTCACCGATGATTAACAATTCGTACCGGGGATAGTTTACGGTGCTCAAGTCTTTGATATCTACCCACTTCACTCCCAGATTGGCAAGAATGCTCCTGCTTTCTGCGTTTCCATAAAAGGCAATTCTGCCTGTAGGAGGGATGCAGGGTTCAGTGAGCAGTCTGCGGGGAAAAACTTTATATATTCTGCTATCTTCAAATAGAGAAACCCCGTCCTTTTTAAGGCAAAGACTAAGTTTCAGGGGTATAATCTCCTCTGTGGAAGGTAGGTGGAGAAGAATGGGTATCTCCCGGGGAGTTCCAGCGGGTGCATGCACCATGATGGAATCGGATTCAATAACTTTCTCTCCTACGGATGTCTGCCACTCTAAGCATAAATCCAGGTCTTTTAAAGTATCATTTAAGATGCTGAGCCTTCTCCGAACTGCTTTGTTCTCCCAGAAAAGGTGGTCCATTTCCCGCACGAATACAGTTACAGGCTGGAAAGCATGCTTGATTTCCTCGTAGGCAGGATTGGGAATTCTCTCCGGTAACTCCGGGTCATAACCCAGGTTCAGAGGAGTAGAGAAGCGGATTATCTTTCTGGGTTTAATCCCGGGGGTAGTAAGGTCATTCCAGTTTAACACTATATCCTTATAGGGCAAGGCATGATGCATGTAGTTGATGGTATTAAAAGGGCAAAGTCCGCTTACCTCATTAGCCCGAGCCTGCTCAATCTGGAGCCGGGCTTCCTTACTCACAATTCTCTGGCAGTAGTCAAAATCTATGTAAACCTTCTCCCCGCCCAGCAGGGTATTCTCGTAGGGACTTATGTAGTGCCACTTGCCAAACTCTCCCACGATTAAGGGTTTTTTCCTATCCCAGTTTTCTCCAGTTACCTTGGTGCCATAATGCAGGCTCTCAATCTCGGTTTTATCCTGCTCCAGTATCTCGGAGTCTCCGTCAAATAGCACCGGGCGAGTAGGGTCTAACTTCTTCATAGCCTGAGCTACCCGGGGCAGTTCTTTCCGGCAGAGGCTGGTATCCGGATCTGACCATCTCATCTCATTACTAGCACTCCAGATTACTACCGAGGGATGGTTGCGATCACGCTGCACCATCCTGCACGCATGCTCAATCGCATTCTCCCAGAAACGGGGATTAGCGGAACCTGCCCGATGGCCTGAGCCATAAATAGCAGTCTCTGCAGTGATTAGTATCCCTTCCTCATCCGCTATATCCAGGAAAAACGGAGGATAGGGCATGGCATGCAACCGCACATTGTTAATCCCGGTTTCCCTGCACATCCGGAACCAAGCCCGTGCATACTCCGGGCTCTGGTAAACCGTACCCTGGTAATGCCAGGCATCCCCGCGCAGGTTGATGCGCACCCCGTTCAAACGGAAGGTGTGTCCTTCAATCCAGAACTCCCGGAAGCCAAAGCGGGTTTCCTTCGTATGCACAGGTTCACCATGGTCAGCTATAGTGGTTTTCAGAAAATACAGATGGGGGGAATCGGGAGACCATAACTCGGGGTCACTCCAGGATTCTTTGAGGATAAAAGTCTGTGTTGTATTCGGGGATAAGGTGATTTCCCGGGGAGAGAACTCCTTCACGGGCTTCCCTTTATCCTCTATTACATTGAAAACAGTAACCGTACGGGAGAATTTATCCTTATTGATTAAGGTAATTTGAACTTCAATCTCTTTTTTGCGTACCGAGGTAATAACAAAAACATCATCTATGTAACATGGAGGATGGACAAGGAGAAATACATCCTGCCAGATACCTGCCTGGGGAGGCATATTCATGTTCCGGTTGCCGGAGCCAAACCAGGAGCCGGGAGGGACAAGGTATTTACCATTACTATCTTTCGGAGGCGGCAAAATTTTGACCAGAAGCTCATTGGGCTGGTTAAAGCGAACCTGTTCGGTGATATTTACCTGGAAAGGCAAAAATCCGTCCCTGTGCTCGCCCACCTTTTTCCCGTTGCAGAATACTTCGCAGGCAGGCAAAACTGCCAGGAAAAGCAGGTTTATTTGCTGACCTTCACAGGAAGAAGGAATTTTAAATGTCCGGCGATACCAGGCACAATCGGTAGCTGACCATTCTTGAGGATAATCAAAATTATTGAACGGATGCCAGTCTGAATGGTGAAAGGTATCTTTCCAGGGGCTGGGGACCCGGATTTTTGCCCATTTCCCTCCTTCAGGCAGGGCAGGGGTAGTCTTTGTGGAAAAAACCGGCAGGAAATCCCACTCTCCGTTTAGACATATTTTTCTGCTTTCCATGTTAATCTCCCTTTAAAAATTAAACCTGACTCCTATGTAATGCTTAAACCCCACACTCACAGAAATAATTGCATATCCATTTCCCAGGAATTTGTTGCTGTTTAAACCAACGCCCGGGATTTTGTGCGCATACCGGCCAGGAAGTGTAACAATTGGCAAAAACAACTCCTCTTTGCCAGCCTATCCCAATTGGAAGTCTGCAAAACTCCATCTCCGGCATATCCGATGTAGTCATAGCACTATTGATCAGTGACAGTAAGGAGGATATTCGAGTATCCCTGCTTTCCAGGAATATTTTTCTTCATGCAAACTCTCCAATTATCAAATAAACTTTAATATATCACAATCCCAATTTTTTTAAAGAGGAGAAAGGGAGTGTAACGCTGGTCAAGTAAACAGGGTTCTGGTTATGATTACCTTCTGGATGGAAACACTCCCAGGGAGAGCCGTAGTCTTTACCTTTTCGGTAATCGCCTTCTATCAATTCGTCTATGTATTCGTTAACTATGCGGGTAAATGATTCTTCATCCACCCGGGCAAGGGCATCAAACACCCAGCCAGAAGCTGTTCCCCAGTAGGCTCCGTTCTGGTAGGTATTTATTTTCGGTAAAGCTTTCTCCCAGGCAGAATTTTCGCTGAAGTTTTCCGTGGTAAGAATATGCC
>JAADFP010000048.1 GCA_013152825.1 Caldisericota bacterium
TATTACAGAAAAATAATTAAGTTAGAGAGCAGCAGGAGGTGAGAGCATGAAAGTGAGACCATTAAGTGACCGGGTATTAATTAAAAGACTGGAAGAGGAAAGCAAGACCGAAGGAGGCATTTACCTTCCTGAAACTGCAAAAGAGAAATCTCAGAAGGGAGAAGTAATCGCCGTAGGAGAAGGAAAGAGACTGAAAAATGGCAAGATAGTTGCTCTCAGTGTTAAGAAGAATGACAAAGTCCTATTTGATAAATTTGGTGGAACCGAGGTTAAAGTTGAGGGAGAAGAATATATTATCTTGAAAGAAGATGATATCTTAGCAGTTATTGAAGAATAAAGAAAGGAGGGATAGAAAATGCCAGCAAAAGAAATAACTTACCGGGAAGAAGCAAGAAAATCCTTGGAAAAGGGAGTAGATATTCTTGCAGAAGCAGTTAAGGTTACTTTAGGCCCCAAGGGAAAAACAGTAATTTTAGAGAAGAAGTGGGGCTCCCCTACGGTGACAAATGACGGGGTTACTATAGCCAAGGAAATAGAATTAAAGGATCCTGTAGAAAATGCAGGTGCCCAGCTTATAAGAGAAGTTGCCTCCAAAACCTCTGATGTTGCAGGCGATGGCACAACTACTGCTTCCCTGCTGGCACAGGCAATATTCAGGGAGGGGATGAAAAACATAGCTGCAGGAACTAACCCCATGGCTTTAAAAAGAGGGATAGACAAAGCTGCAGAGGTAGTGGTAGAAGAATTAAAGAAACATGCAAAACCAGTAGAAAAAAAGGAAGAGATGGCACAGGTGGCCACAGTATCTGCACATGGAGATTCTGAAATAGGTAATCTCATTGCGGATGCCATGGACAGGGTAGGAAAAGAAGGGGTAATTACTGTAGAAGAAGGAAAAGGGATGAGTATTGAATTAGAGCTGGTAGAAGGCATGCAATTTGATCGCGGCTACCTCTCTCCCTACTTTATTACTGATCCTGATAGAATGGAAGTGGTTCTGGAAGAGCCCCTGATTCTCATTCACGAGAAGAAAATATCCAATGCAAGAGACCTGGTTCCCCTTCTGGAAAAAATCGTGCAGACAGGAAAACCGCTTCTTATAATTGCTGAAGATGTAGAGGGTGAAGCACTGGCCACTATCGTGGTAAATAAGCTAAGAGGTATTCTCAAATGCGCAGCAGTAAAAGCACCTGGATACGGAGAAAGGCGGAAAGCCATGCTGGGAGATATAGCAGTACTTACCGGCGGAAGAGTAATCGCAGAAGAACTGGGTGTCAAGCTGGAAAGTATAGATTTAAAAGATCTTGGTAAGGCAAGAAGAGTGGTAATTGACAAGGAAAACACCACTATCGTGGAAGGAGCAGGTAGCGAAGAGGCAATCAAGGGAAGAATGGAGCAGATAAGGAAATCTATTGAAGAAACCACCTCTGATTACGACAGAGAAAAACTGCAGGAGAGATTGGCCAAGCTTGCCGGCGGAGTAGCAGTTATAAAAGTAGGAGCAGCTACAGAGCCCGAAATGAAAGCAAGAAAATCGATTGTAGAAGATGCCCTCCATGCCACGCGTGCAGCCGTGGAGGAAGGTATCCTTCCGGGAGGTGGTATTGCACTTCTCAGGGCACAGGATAAACTATCTGAGTTAAAGCTGGAAGACGAAGATGAACAAGTAGGAGTAAACATTATCAAGAAGACACTGGAAGCACCTTTAAAACAGATTGCCAACAATGCAGGCTGGGAAGGTGCAGTGGTAGTGGAAAAAGTTAAGGGAATGGATTATAATTATGGATTCGATGCTGAGAAGGAAACGTTTACCGATTTAGTAGCAGCAGGAGTAATTGATCCAGCAAAGGTAACCCGTTCTGCTATACAGAATGCAGCAAGCATAGCTTCGTTACTCCTTACTACTGAAGCTATAATAGCCGAAAAACCGAAGGAAGAGGAAGAAGAGAAAAAAGGAGCATAAATTGGCCAGGAAAAAAGGAAGAAAAAGGAAAAGGCAAAATAAGCTAAGGTGGAAAGTAAAAAGGGCAAATAAGGGACGCATTCCCTGCTACGGCAAGTAAACTGTGCAGGCTGTCTTTTCAAGTGCCTATAGAGAAGGGGGTGGAGTAGCAATATTTCTACTCCATCCCCCACTCCATTAGATAGTTCTTATCCTCTCTTCTTAAAGAGAGCGAGATAGAGTGCTTTTAACTCAGTTACACAAATCAGCCTTATCTGCATCTGTATGGATGAATCACTATAACCCCAACTGCTAAGTCCTATATCTATCTCAGCAGGAAGGGCTGTGCTGTCTGTTATTATCCCTTCGGAATCTTTGGTTTAACGATTGACGAAATATACTACTTCCTCTACCCCTGGTCAAATACCATGGTTAAAAGTTGCTATTCCAGAAAACTTTTTCCCAGGTATTCCTCAATAGCCCGGGGATGAGAAAGAATCTCATCCCTTCCTCCTTCTACTCCTATCTCGCCGTTAAAAATTATATATGCCCGGTCAGTAATCTGGAGAGAATCCCGTACGTTATGGTCAGTAAGAAGAATCCCTATTCCTTTTTCTTTCAACTGCAGTATAATCGCTTTTATCTCCTCCACCCCGCGGGGGTCAATCCCGGTAAATGGCTCATCCAGAAGCAGGAACTTGGGAGAGAGGATAAGAAGCCGGGCTATTTCCATCTTTCTCTTCTCCCCCCCGGATAGCTTGCCTGCAGGAGTGTTTTTTATATGCAGCAATCCCATCCTCTCCATTACCTCCTCTTTTTTCAATTCACCTTTTAGAAAAGGATAAAATTCCAGCACCAACTGCAGATTTTCTTCCAGGGAAAGGTCTTCAAAAAGGGTATGTTCCTGGGGTAAATAGGCAATCCCCTTTCTGGCTCTCAGGTAAAGCGGCAAGTGGGTTATATCTTCTCCCCCCAGGGAAATTTCTCCCCTATCCGGATGGAGCACACCAGCCAGAAGATAAAAGGTAGTAGTTTTCCCTGCTCCATTGGGGCCCAGTAAGCCCACTACTTCTCCCCTGCACACTTCAATACTCACTCCCCTTACCGCTTCCTTCCTGCCCCTTTTTTTGTAGAGATTACTTCCCCTGAAAATCATGGAAAACTCGCTTGAATATTGCCCTTAAGTAAAACCTTCCCCTTCTCCAGGTCAAAGATTCCGCTTTCACCCTGTAAAATCATCTTGTCTCTCAGAATTTTTACTTTGCCTCCCAGGTAGATCATTCTCTCTTCCGGGAGAAGAAGAAAAGTGTCAGCCTGTACTTTTTCTTTTCCCTTTATTATCTCCACACCCTTTTCTCCTGAAATCCGGGAGGATGTGTTTCCTTCCATCTTTATCTTAGCCTCATCGCTCCTCAAAATTAACCCCGTATCCACTATCTCCACGTTTCCCTTGAAATAAATGACTCCTTCTTTTTCCTTCCATATCGCCTCGTCTCCCTTAATGCTCTTTAACTCTCCCAGGAGAGGCAAGGACAAAAGCAACACTAAAAATACCAGTACTATTTTTCCCATTCTACCCCCTTGCTAATTTTGAGTATCTTATCCTTTAAGTCTATCTCACCACTTCCACCTTTTAAAATCCATTCTTTGTCTTCCACTACAAAAGGAAGAGTCAATTTAATAGTATCTTCTCCCTCTTTCCAGATAAATTCTTCTCCACGAATTACTTTTCCCCATAGATTTATACTGCCCTGCTCTACTGTAAACCCCTTTGCTTCTTCATACCAGGCATTTTTTCCCTTTACACTTATTGGTTCCTTATCTCTTACTATTTTCAAAACTATGTTTTTAATCTCCTTTATTCTACCCTTTTCTACCATTCTGTCACCCGTAACTATCCACTTTTCCGTACCACGCTTTTTCTCTATATAAAAACCCTCGGTAGAAACATCTCCTAAAAGAAGGGAAGAACATAAAAGGATCATAAAAACGGAGAGAGCCCTCACTTTTTCTCTCTTTTAAGCGGAAGAGAAGCCATTCCACCAGAAATCACAAAACCAAAAGCATCCTGGACAGAAACTCCCAGAGGAATAAGCTCTTTCTCCTTTACTACTATAAGAAACCCACTGGTTGGATTAGGTGCAGTAGGTATAAAAACTGCCACTGCTTTCCCGTCTTTTCCAGGGAATACCTCCTTCTCCCAGTGAGAGGTAACAAAACCAATAGAATAAATACCTTTGCGGGGATATTCTACCAAAACTGCCTCCAAAAATGCTCCCTTTCTCCTCCCCAGGAGAGTAAGGCTAATTTTTTGTACCAGAGTATAAACTTTATTTACCAGGGGTATTTTACCTACCAGCCACTCCATCAATTTCACTACTTTCTTCCCCACAAAATTGCGGGTAAAAACCCCTATCACAGCAATGCCTATCACAATTACCAGAAAAACAAAGACAGACCAGAGAACATAAGCCCATCGGGACTTTTGAAAGTATACTTCCAGCGAAGAGGGTAAAATGAAAAGAGAGAACCTGAGCAGATGAGCTACCATCCAGTACAACAGCCAGAGCGTAATAAGAGCTGGCAAGATTACCAAAATACCGGTGATAAAATTATCTCTCAGTCTCTTCATCCTTCTCTTCCATCTTTATAATTTTTATCTTTTTTACCCTTCTTTCATCCGCATCTAATACCAACATCTTGATATCCCCCCACTCTACCATCTCTCCCTTCTGGGGAACCTTCTGGAGCTGTTCCATTATGAATCCCCCTACCGTTTCAAAATCATTCTGGGGAAGAGAAATATTTAGCTCCTCTTCAGCTTCTTCTATACCCAAACGTGCATCCACAACATAGACATGGGGTGAAATCTGCTCCCACATTCTCCCTTCCCTATCGTACTCATCCTCGATCTCTCCTACTATTTCCTCCAGTACATCTTCCAGGGTAACCAGCCCGGCTGTACCTCCGTATTCATCTACTACAATAGCTACGTGGGTTTTCCTTCTTTTGAAATCCCGCAACAGCTCGTCCAATTTTTTGGTTTCCGGTATAAACATTGGCTTATGAATAAGGCTCTCCAGGCTCATATTCTCGATTTTGCCTCCCCCGATACAGTTAAGGAGATCGCGGGAATAAAGAATCCCTACAATATTATCTATGTTTTTTCTGTAAACCGGGATACGGGAAAAACCCCATTTTTTGATTTCCTCTATTGCCCGCACCAGAGGTGTTTCTATATCCAGGGCAGAGATATTAATGCGTGGCACCATAATCTCAGAAACCCTCTTTTCTCCAATCTCAAATACCCCCTCTATCATTTCCCTTTCCTCCTCTTCTATAAGCTGCTCCTTTTCTGCCGCTATAATTAAACTTCTAATTTCCTGATCAGTAAGAAATTGGGAAGTTATATCCACCATTTTTCCACCCAACGCTCTTATCACTCCCTTGGCAATAAGAGTAAGCAATTTAACCAGGGGATAGAAAACCAAAGAGAGTATACGCATTATGCGAAGAGAAAAAAAGGCAAGTTTTTCCGGTTTCTGGCGAGCGTATATTTTGGGGACAATCTCTCCAAAAATAAGGATAATGAAGGTCATCACCCCGATAGAAATCCCCATTGCCCTGGCATCGGTAAAACCCCTAACCCGAGCAATCCTCATACTGATGGAAGCAGCTAAAGTAGAGGCAGATATGTTGACCAGGTTATTCCCTACCAGTATAGTAGTCAAGATTTTATGCGGATCTTCCAGCCACTGAGAGAGAATCTTTGCCCTGGCAGGCATTATCTGCTGTAAATGCTTTATCTTGAACTTACTCAAAGAGGTAAGCGCTGTTTCAGAAGCAGAAAACAACCCGGAAAGAAGAAGCAGGAATAATAAAAGTATTCCTTCTGCTATCACTGGTTCATCCAAAGGGAACTTCCCCCCTCCTTTGTATCTGCAGAAATTCTTTCAGGAGAGATTCTTGCCGGTTAATCATCTTGCGAGCTTCCACTTCGGTAGCATCTCTTTCTCCGAATAAATGAAGTATCCCATGGATAAGAACTCTAAGAATCTCTTCATTTTCTTCTACTTCGTATTTTAGCGCATTTTCCTTGATTCTGTCCATAGATAATACCATCTCTCCCCAGAGATCTTTATCATGATAAGGAAAGGCAAGTACATCTGTAGAGGAATCTTTTCCTCTGAACCTCTTGTTCAGTTCCTTTATCCTTTCGTCTCCTGTAATCAATACATTTATCTTTTTTCCCTTACCTCCTATTTTCTCCAATACCCACTCCCCACACTTTTTAAACATTTTTATATCTATATCGCAAGTGGTATCTTTTATGACTTTCACTTCTTTTCCAATTCCTTGGAAGGATACTCTACACGAGTATGAAAAATACCCTGGAGGCTCTTAATGAAATTCTCCTTTATTGCATGAATATCCTTTAACGACAAAGGAGCTCTATCTAACTGATGATCTTCCATTTTTTCAGTAATGATCCGCTCTACCAGGTTGCGAATACGTGAGGGTGAGGGGTCTTCCAGTGTACGCGAGGCTGCTTCCACTGCATCGGCCAGCATCAAAATTGCCGCCTCCTTACTGGCTGGAAGGGGCCCAGGGTAGCGAAAATCTTCCTCTCTCACCTTTTCTCCTCCTGCACTCTTTTTCGCTTTGTCATAGAAGAAAGAGGCCAGAGTAGTGCCATGATGCTGGCGGATTATATCTATCACCACTCTGGGCAGATGGTACTTTCTGGCCAGATTCACGCCTTCCTTAACATGATTCACCAATACCAGAGCACTCAAGCTGGGATTTATCCGATTATGGATATTATTATTTTTCAAGCTCTGGTTTTCTGTAAAATATTGCGGGTTTTTTAGCTTACCCACATCGTGATAATAGGCTGCTACTCTGGCTAAAAGGGGGTTTGCCCCCACTGCTTCTGCTGCTGCCTCGGTAAGTACTGCTGTCATGAGAGAAGATTGAAAAGTGCCGGGGGCTTCTTTTCTCAATTTCTGCAAAAGAGGATGATTAATGTCCGAAAGTTCTAAAAGACGGGCATCAGTAACCAGTCCAAAAATATGCTCCAGGAGAGGAAGCATGCCGAAGGTAAAAAGCGACCATATAACCCCGTTGCTCAACCCCAGGAAAGAGAGATTCATCAATTCTCTCAACTCGCCTCCTCTCAGAAATCCCTGCATTAGAATGGTAAAGTAGGAAAATAATCCCCACTACCAGGCCAGCCTTTAGTATCTCCATACGCCTATGGGTATAGGATACTGCCAGAGTAGATACGGTTCCCCCTACCACGCCATAAATCAGAATATCCCAGGAAGGCATGCCTAATAATGAAATCACAAAGGAGACCAGGATAACTCCCAGGAAAGAAACCCCTACTCCCAGGAAAGGAGTGAGCAGAAACCCCAGGAGAGGAATAGGAAGAAAATAATATAACCCGGATACTTTCCAGATTCCCCAGGAAAGATAGGTAACAAAGATATTTACCAGGAGAAAAAGTCCCAGATGAGAGCCATACGAAATTATATCTTTTTTATAACGATTTAAATAGCCTAACAATAAAAAAATCATAATACCCGAGAGTAGCGCGGCTCCCAGGAATTTTTCTCCTCTCTCAGCCCAGCTAATCCAGGGAGAAAATTCCAGGAAAAGAAGGATAAGATAAAAAAGGTAAAAACATCCCCCCACCAGCCAACCTTTATCTATTTTCGCTTTGTGTATAACCTTTCCCTTTACCAGGGGCTGTGCACGCCTTCTTCTAAACATATTCTTGATTTTTCTTAACAAATTAAGCCTCACTGCTTTGCTTTTTAGCTCTTTCGTAGGCGCGGACAATCTCCTGCACCAATGGATGTCTAACTACATCCTTCTCACTGAAATACATGAAACTTACACCATTTATTCCTTTCAGAATGTTCTCTGCTTCAATAAGCCCGGAAACGGTCTTCTTGGGTAAATCTACCTGGGTAATGTCTCCAGTAATCACCACCTTGGAATCAAAACCCAGCCTGGTGAGAAACATTTTCATCTGTTCAGAAGTTGAATTCTGGGCTTCATCCAGAACAATAAAAGAATCATTGAAAGTTCTCCCCCTCATATAAGCAAGCGGTGCAATTTCTATTATCCCTCTTTCCAGGTACTCCTTCAAACGGTCAGCTTCTATCATATCATACAGGGCATCGTATAAAGGTCTCAGGTATGGTGAGATTTTCTGGTAGAGATCACCCGGAAGAAACCCCAGCTTTTCCCCTGCTTCCACAGCAGGCCTTACCAGAATCACCCTGTTTACTCTCTTAGCTTTTAAGAAATTCACTGCCATGGCCATGGAAAGATAGGTCTTACCAGTTCCCGCAGGCCCGATGCTAAATACTATATCATTCTCCAAGATCTGTTTTATATACTTCTCCTGCGCTTCATTTTTAGGCCGGATAAACCTCCGGGTAAAGACTTCTATCCGGGTTACCTCCCCGCTTTTTCCCTCTTTCATTCTTCTGGAGACCTCCTTTACTTCTTCCCGGGTAATTCTTTCTCCCTTTCTTACTTCTTTCAACAGCTTTTTTATCAAGGAAATAGCCTTCTCAATATCTTCCTCTTTTCCTGCAATAGAAAGTGCGCTTCCTCTCCCGATTATTTTAACATTAAACTCTTTCTCCATCTGACGCATAAATTCATCGTGCTGTCCCCAGAGATTGATAGATTCTTCCTGGGTTATTGGAGAAAGCTTAAGAGTTATGTTACCCATAGACAAAGTAACTCTCTGGTATCCGTGATACTATTCGGAGGGAAACTATCATCAATTTCTTGTGAATCGTGTAAT